>DUZI01000077.1 GCA_013349595.1 Nitrospirota bacterium | reverse complement strand
GGTATCTCCTGCAAGTCATGATTATGGTGAAATCAAGATTGGACAGTCAAGTTCAAAAGTCTTTACGATTACAAATACAGGTGGAAAAAATGTAAATATATATGATGTTGGGGTTTATGGTGTAATTACACCAAGTGCAAATAATAATACTACGAGAGACAATCCTATCCTCAATGATAGAAATGAGTTAATCTATGCAAATCATCTCGTTGATAGCAAAGTTTCTTATATATCAACGATAAGCCAGAGTGCATCAACGACCGCTCCTACAAGAGAGTTTATCAAAACTTTTGATAACTGCATAGGTATGACACTTCTTATAGGGCAAAGTTGCAACTTTACCATAGAATTTTCTCCTAAATCTGGTGGAATTAAGAAGGGAGAGGTTTCTATCTTTTATAATCATTCATCAAGACCTTATTATGCAGTTTCTTTAAATGGTAGTAGTCCTGTTGTAAATACCTATGCCTTTGTTGCAAATTCTGGAGAAGATACCCTTTCTGTAGTTGACTTTATTAATGGAGCTGAGGTTACAAAGATAAATACTGGCTCAAAACCTATGGCTGTAGCAGTAGTGTCTTCTCTTAATAAGGTCTATGTTTCAAACTATTTAAGTAATACCGTTACAGTAATAAGTGACAACACTGCTAACATAAAAACTATTGCAGTAGGGGCAAATCCACTTGGTCTTGCAGTAAATCCAACAGGATCAAAGGTGTATGTAGCAAATTATGGTGACAATACAATATGCGAGATAGATACTGTTACTGATATGGTAACAAGATATTACGACCTTAGAAATTATGCCTATGGAGTTGTTGGCCTTGTAGTATCTCCTGATGGTGGGACTCTCTATGCCACAAGTTATTCTAATAGCATTGTCATAGCAATTAATCTTAATACAGAGGAGAAGAGTTTTGTAATAACAGGTAAAGGTCCGTATGGAATAGCATTACACCCTAATGGCTCTGTTTTATATACCTCAAATTATGCAGATGGTTCAATATCTGTTATAAGTGTATCAGGTATTAATATGTCATATGACGGGAATATTTTTATAGGTAGGACACCTATTTCCTTAGCCCCAACCTCATTAGGTGATAAGGTTTATGTATCAGATTATAGCAGTAATTCCTTAAAGGGTTTTCATACAAATAGCTTAATTCCTTTTGAAATTAGCGATCCTAATATTGTAAGGTCTTTCGGGGTTGCCATTGATGATAAAACAGGAAATGTAGTACTTACATTAAGAGGTGTTAACAAACTTTATAATGCCTCAAAGGCATTACCAGTAAATGTGGGTAACTCCCCTACATCCTTTGGTAATAACTTCTTGGGCTTTATTAATATAGTTTCATCACCCTTAAATGTGAATGGAAACCAGTTTAGGCAAAATGATGTTATTAATCTTACTCCTATCTACAATTACAACAACCTATTAATCCCCCCTCATGAAGAATGACAGGGTTTAGTTAATTTTTAATGGGGTATCAGGTGATTGATACCCCTTTTTCATTTATGTCAAGGCATATCATAATCCTGCTTTTACCAATAGTCATATTAGCGGTCTTTTATAACTCCCTAAATGGCACATGGGCGATGGATGATGCCTATATTAGCAATTTCTTAAGTGCACCCCATTTATTAAGCTTAAAGGCTGATTTCAGAAAGGTTTCTTACTTAAGCTTTTATTTAAACTCCCTTTATTTGCCTCAAGAGGCATTTTATTACAGATTAGTCAATCTGTTTTTTCACTCATTAAACTCTATACTTGTCTATATTTTTGCCTTTCTTGCCTTTGTAAGATTCAAAACTATCAAAAAACCAGTCTTAGCGTCCTTCATAGTTGCATTAATATTTGCCCTCCATCCTATAAACAACACCTCAGTAGTTTATATCATCCAGAGGATGACCCTACTGTCTGCATTTTTTGTTTTATTATCAATAATCTTTTACATAAAAGCAGAGGAGGAAAAAAGACCATTTTATTCAATTTCACTAAAGATCTTATCATTACTTATGATCTTATTTGGCGTTTTTGCCAAAGAAAATGCCCTTGTGGCTATACCTCTTATAATTTTATATATCACATTTTTTAGTGATTCAAATATTTTAAAATCAAAAGGTCAACTTTTTATCATCATTGGGATTACAATGGTCTTAATAATCACTTTTTATTTATTAAATCTAAGCAACACCCTTGTTGCACTAATCAGGACATTTCTACATCCATTTGAGCCAATCAGACAAGAGGGTTGGACTGCAATAGATGTCTATTGGACACCTGCACAGCATTTTTTAACCGAGACAAGGGTTTTGATGGATTATCTCTTATCTATCTTCATGCCTTTGCCTCAATTATTTGTCTTTGACTCATGGGGTTATCCCATATCAGAGAGTTTGTTAAAACCTATTAGCACTTTATTTTCTTCCATCATATTTGTAATCCTGATGTTTGTGGCAATTAAATACAGAAAATATTATCCCCTCTTGAGTTTTGCTATATTATGGTTTTTCCTGGCAATTTCTTTGGAGAGTTTTATTGCGGTAGGTTCTGATTTGTATTTTGAACATCGTAATTATATCCCCCTTATTGGTCTGTTGATTGGATTGATTGGACATATATCAAGTAATGAAAAAGTAGCAAACAGGGCAATCTTTGTTTTGATTCCCTTTATCGTGCTCCTAATCTTTACAACAATCAAAAGGAATGAAGTATTTCATGATTCTATAAGTCTTTGGAATGATACAATACAGAAGGCTCCTTATAATCTAAGGGCAAAGATAGCCCTTGGAAATGCTTATTTTAAGAATTTTCAGGTTGACAAGGCAATACAGAGCTATGATGGTGTCCTTGCTCATGAAAGAATCAATAAAAGCCCAACTTTTATGCTGGATGCACTATATCTAAAAGGTATGGGTTCTATATATCTTGGAAGGTTTGATAAGACTCAGGAAATTCTTGAGACTATGGAGAGACTTCCTTATAAATCGATCAAAGGAATTCTCTTAAGGTCTGCAAAAGACTTAGCAATAGATAATCCCTTATCTGCAGAACAAGCCCTAATACAGATAAAGAAAGATTTAAGGGGCATTAATCTTTTAGTTGGTTTAATTATCCTTGGTGATGCTTATCGTGCATCAGGTAAGAAAGATAAGGCTATAGAGACATACAGAACAGTTCTTGAGATTGACGCCCTGAACGCATCAGCTTATTATGGAATTGCAAAAACCTATCTCTCTTTTGGACAGAAAGAAAATGCCTTAGCATACCTTATGAAATGTCTCCAAATTGAACCTCAAAATGTTTTTGCCTTTACAGATTTATCAGATATTTTTCTTATAAGTGGTGATTATGATAAGGCTTTTATGTATGCTGAAAAGGCACTTACCTTAAAAACACCTTTTTACAAACCAGCCTTGGCTATGGCAAATGTGTTACTTATTAAGGGGCATGACATAGATGCTGAAAAATGGTATCAAGAAGCCATAAATCTTGATTCACCAAAATATCTGATACCCTTTAGTAAGGCTCGAGTTTATCTGATTAGTAAGAATGAAAAAAAGGCAAATTTTTTTCTCAGACAGTCTCTCACACAAGGAGATATCCCTGTAGTAATTAAAAATAAGATTGAATCGACTTTAAATAAAGGGCTCAAGGGATAAAAAATATTTTACCCTTAAACCCGAAAAATTAAGCCCCTTCTTTCTCTTCAGATTTTTGTTTTGCCCTTTCTGCAATTATTTTTTGGGCTGCATGGGCAGGCACCTCTTCATATAGAGCAAATTCCATAGAATAGAGCCCTCTACCTGCAGTAATACCTTGTAGCTGATTGGCATATGTAAGCATCTCTGCCATAGGGACAAGGCATAAGATTTTTTGATTACCACCTGCTTGTGGTTCAACTCCTTGAACTTTGCCTCTTCTTGAATTTAGATCACCAATTACTGCACCAAGGAATTCTTCGTGGACAATTACTTCTACCTTCATAACAGGCTCAAGCAATACAGGCTTTGCATCAACAAAGGCCTTTTTCAGTGCCATAGAACCAGCAATCTTAAAAGCCATTTCCGATGAATCAACTGTATGATAAGATCCATCGTATAGTGTTACTTTCATGTCAACAATAGGATAACCAGCAAGAATACCCTCTTTCATAGTTTCAATTATGCCCTTTTCTACTGCTGGTCTATATTGTTGAGGTATGACTCCACCAACAATCTTATCAACAAATTCATAACCACCACCACGAGGTAGCGATTCAATTTCTATCCAGCAATCACCATATTGACCTCTACCACCTGATTGCTTTTTGTATTTTCCTTGACTCTTTGCAGATGTTCTGATTGTCTCTCTATAGGGAATCTTTGGGGTTTTCATTATAACCTCTACACCAAATTTCCTTTTAAGTTTTTCAAGGGCAACTTCAAGGTGGACTTGTCCCATCCCAGAGAGTATCATTTCTTTTGATTCTTCATCTCTGCTAAAGTGTAATGTAGGGTCTTCTTCAAGGATTCTATTAAGTCCCAAACTGACTTTTTCTTCGTCACCTTTTGTTTTAGGTGCAATCGCATAGGATATAACAGGGTCTGAGAACTTAACTTTTGGTAGTGTTACCGGATGATGTTCTTCACAAAGGCTGTCACCTACATTGGTCTCCTTGAGTTTTACCACTGCAGCAATCTCACCCGGACCTACAGACTGCACTGAAACCTGCTTCTTTCCAATTAGATAAAATATTGAACCAATTCTTTCCTTTGCATTTGAATTTGCATTAATAACCGTTGAATCAGCCTTTAAGACACCTGAATAAACCCTAAAAATTGAAAGCTTGCCAGCGTAGGGGTCTGCTATTGTCTTAAAAACATATGCAGTTAGAGGATCTGTTTCAATAGGCTTTCTTGTAACTTCTTTACCATCTTTTTTGTTAATACCTGTAATTGGTGAAATTAGACTCATCTCCTCAGGATTTGGTAAACATAATAAAATATAGTCAATTAGATGCTTGACACCTATGTTATTTGAAGCTACACCGCAACAAACTGGAATAAATCTTCTTGTAATAGATGCCTGTTTTAGTCCTGACATTATCTCTTCTTTTGATATTTCACCACCTTCAAGATATCTTTCAAGGAGACTATCATCAGCCTCAGCAATCTTCTCAACTAGTTTTTGTCTATATTCGTCAACTGTTGCCTTTATCTCATCAGGTATGGGAATTTCAATACTTTTGCCCTTTTCAGCAGAGAAGGCTTTTAATTCAATAAGGTCAACAAAGCCTTTGAAGTTTTCACCTTCACCTATTGGTATATTAAGGGGAATTGCATCACTTTCAAAAGATTTATATAGTTCATCAAGGGCGTTATAAAACTTTGCTGACTCTCTATCCATCTTATTTATAAATACAATCCTTGGAACCTCAAATTCACAGGCATATTTCCATAACTTTTCTGTCTCAGCCTTTACCCCTGATATGGCACTTACAATAACAACAGCCCCATCTACAGCCCTCAAACATGCCCTTGTATCTTCAATGAAATTTATAAAACCAGGTGTATCAACAAGATTTATCCTTGTGTTTTTCCAATCACAATAAGCAATGGCTGAACTTATAGTCATCTTTCTTGAAATTTCTTCTGGTTCATAATCCATTATTGTATTACCAGCTTCAGTAGTGCCAATCCTATCTGTAGCCCCTGTATTAAAAAGAATTGCTTCTGATAAAGTGGTCTTACCTGCACCACTATGTGCAATTATTGCTACATTTCTAATCTGTTTGACATTAATCCTTGACATAACGAAAATCCTCCCAATTTATTTTTATTACTCGATGATAGCGACAATTACGGGTCTATTTTTATTTAGAAGCCTTGATATTATTTTAATGATTAAGAAGCTTAATATAAAAAACGCAAAACCTGTCCCCGCAGAAATCGCTTCTGGATCCTTTGCAGGGAAGAAAGAGCTTAAGAGTTCTTTTCCAACTATTGCCCCAAAGATGAGCATTATACAGGGGATGCCATAGACTAATAAAATACCACTAAGATATGAAAGGGACTTAAAGTCAATCTTAACCCTATCGCCTACTTTGGCATCTAAAATATTTAGAGCATCAATCAACCTTTCTTCTTTATCTGTTGACGTACATAATTTTCCACCAGGGCATCCTTCACATGATAATGTATTGTGATTTAATACAGAAACAGCTGCTAATCTACCCTTGATTTCCTTTACAATTCCAATCTCTTCCATTAAGGGTTTCTTTCTTTTAGGAGTTTATATTCAATACTATCAACAAGGGCTTGCCAGGAAGCCTCAATGATATTTTCCGAAACTCCAACAGTACCCCACTTATTCTCTTCATCGCCTGATTCTACAAGAACCCTTACCTTTGCAGAGGTGCCTTTACCTGCCGTAAGAACCCTGACTTTATAATCATGTAATTTAACAGTTTTAAGCTCACTATAAAACTTTTCAAGGGCTTTTCTTAAGGCATTATCGAGGGCATTAACAGGTCCATTCCCTGTTGCAGCAGTGTGTTCAATAGTCTTACCTACCTTTACCATTATGGTTGCTTCAGTGATTGGCTCTTCTTTTTCTTTCCTTTTTTCTGCAATGACTCTAAAACCAATAAGGTCAAAGAATCTCCTGTAAATCCCCATCTCTTTTTTTAATAACAGTTCAAAGGAAGCCTCTGCTCCTTCAAATTGAAAACCTTGATGCTCTAAATCTTTCAATTTATCAAGGATTAACTGTAGTTCATGTGAATCAGCCTTAAGATGGATGCCAAATTCTTCAGCTTTTCTAAGAATGTTGCTTTTGCCAGCAAGGTCAGATACCAGAACCCTTTGAGAATTTCCAACCAACTCAGGTTGTATATGCTCATATGTCTGAGAATGTCTCCTAACAGCACTGACATGAATACCACCTTTATGGGCAAATGCACTATCACCAACAAAAGGTTGTCTTTTGAAGTGTCTTAAATTGGCAATCTCATTTACAAATCTTGAGACATCTCTCAGCCTGACGAGACTACCTTCAGGCAGGCATGTATATTTATGTTTTATCTCAAGATTTGGGATTACTGAGCAAAGATTTGCATTGCCGCATCTTTCTCCAATACCATTAATAGTCCCCTGAACTTGTATAACACCACATTCTACTGCAATAAGTGAATTCGCTACAGCACATTCAGAATCATTATGACAATGGATTCCAAGTGGTGTTTTTATGGAATCTGCAACCTTTAGGCAGATCTCCTTTATTTCATTTGGCATTGTTCCACCATTTGTATCACAAAGAACAATTCGATCTGCCCCTGCCTCTTCGGCAGCTTTTAGACATCTCAAGGCAAAGGTTGGATTGTGTTTATAACCATCAAAAAAATGTTCTGCGTCAAAAAATACAAGATCTGTATTTTGCTTAAGATAACTTATAGAATTGTGAATGATAATAAGATTTGAATCAAGTGGAATTCTTAAGGCTTCACTGACATGAAAATCCCATGTCTTACCAAAAATAGTTATGATACTCGTTTGAGCATCAATAAGTGCCTTTATATTGGCATCTTCATTTACATGAATCTTAGGCTTATGAGTACTTCCAAAGGCAGTAATTTTTGAGGTTGAAAGTTTCAACTTTTTGACTTTTTTAAAATACTCTGCGTCCTTTGGATTACTACCAGGCCAACCACCTTCAATATAATCAATACCTATTTCATTAAGTTTCTCTGTTATTCTTAATTTATCTTCTAATGAAAAAGATACATCCTCTGCTTGCGAACCATCCCTCAAAGTTGTATCATAAATTTCTATCTTTTTTGTCATAAAACCTTCCTTTTTGACGATATTTTTTTAAATTATTAAAGCAAATCTTTAGACCAAATATTGTAAACTAACCAAATTTGTGTGTCAATGTATTGTCAAGCCAAAATAAAAATGTCCTGTTTTCACCAAAATGAAAATGTCCGGTTTCTACGCTGCCACCTCCGTTATATGCTTGGAGGCGTTCCTGTCTATTTTGAACTTCCTCCATGGGGGAACCGCTGGCGGTATATAGGCTGTCCTTCTCTTTATCT
>DUZI01000076.1 GCA_013349595.1 Nitrospirota bacterium | reverse complement strand
TATCCAACTGAAAATTCATCTTTTCCAACATCACCCTCCCCTTCCCTCTTATGCAAATAACTACACGCTCATGTTTATGTTTTTTAATGGTTCGAGTTCAACACACCTTTAAGTTTAGCTGACCCACCGTCAATATATCGCGTATAACGGATGACCATGAGGCGATATCTTCTCGGTCTTGATTGACTTGCATTTATAGCCTGTATGATTATGTTTGGCACAGGCTCATCACAAATAGCGGATTTCCAATCACAGGGGTTATATTTAGGCTATTTTTTGTCATTTTCAGGCATTGATATTTCCTATGTCCCCATTTTCCAACTGCTCAAATATTTAGCCTGTTCAAGGGTAAGTGAATCTATCTTTACTCCCATAGCGTTGAGTTTCAATCTCGCAATCTCTTTGTCAATATCCTCTGGGACGGAATAGACCTTTTTATCGAGTCTCTTTGAGTTTTTAACCATATATTCGGCACAAAGCGCCTGATTTGCAAAGCTCATATCCATAACCGCAGAGGGATGCCCTTCTGCAGAGGCAAGGTTTATAAGCCTGCCTTCACCAAGAAGGTAAATCTTTTTCCCCTTTTGAAGGGTAAATTCTTCAACAAAATCCCTTATTATCCTCCTCGATTTTGCCATTTTCTCAAGGGAGTTAATATCTATCTCAACATTAAAGTGTCCAGTATTAGATACTATTGCACCATCTTTCATAACCTCAAAACATTTTTTCGAAATTACATTTATATCACCTGTCGCTGTGACAAATATGTCCCCAATCTTTGATGCCTCCAAAATAGGCATTACTTCATAACCATCCATAGTTGCCTCAAGTGCCCTTAATGGGTCAACCTCTGTAACAATCACCCTCGCACCAAGTCCCTTTGCCCTCATAGATACACCTTTTCCACACCATCCATAACCACATACAACAAATACTGAACCAGCAATGAGCCTATTTGTAGCCCTCAATATCCCATCTATAGTGCTTTGACCTGTGCCATAACGATTATCAAAAAGGTGTTTTGTATAGGCATCATTGACCGCTATAATAGGGTATTGAAGAGCCCCATCATCAGCCATTGCCTTAAGCCTTATTACGCCAGTTGTGGTCTCTTCAGTCCCACCGATAATTTCATTTAATAGTACCTTTTCTTCTTGGTGGATGGTTGATACTACATCAGCTCCATCATCCATCGTTATTTGAGGCTTAATTTTTAGAGCCTCCTTAATATGTCTGTAGTAGGTCTTTTTATCTTCACCCTTTATTGCATAGACATTAATCCCTGTGTTCTTTGCCAACGAAGATGCTACATCATCTTGAGTGCTCAATGGGTTTGAGGCGCATAAGGAGATTTCAGCCCCTCCTGCCTTCAAGGTCTCCATAAGATAGGCAGTCTCTGTAGTCACATGAAGACAGGCACAGAGCCTTATGCCTTTTAATGGCTTCTCTTTTGCAAATCTCTCTTTTATGCTTCTTAAAACGGGCATTTGTTGGGCTGCCCATTCAATCCTTAAAGCACCTTTTTTTGCTAAATCTATGTCTTTAACATCAAAATCGTTATTTTTTGTCGCCATCTTAAATACCCGCCTCTTTTTTAAGTACCTCTGCCATATCGGTCCTCTCCCATGTAAAGTCTGCCTCTTCTCTACCATAATGACCATACGTTGCAGTCTTTCTGTAAATAGGTCTTCTCAAATTAAGCTTTTCAATAATACCCTTTGGTGTCATATCAAAGACCTTTTTAATTATTTCAACTATTTTCTCATCACTTACCTGACCAGTAGCAAAGGTATCAACAAATACAGAAACAGGCTCTGCTACACCAATTGCATAGGCAAGTTGAATTTCACATTTTGTGGCAAGCCCAGCAGAGACTATATTCTTTGCAATATACCTACCCATGTATGAGGCAGAGCGGTCAACTTTAGATGGATCCTTACCTGAGAAACAACCCCCACCATGACTGCCAAATCCACCATAGGTATCAACGATAATCTTTCTACCTGTTAAACCTGTATCCCCCATTGGACCTCCAATGACAAACCGACCTGTAGGATTGATATGATAGGTTATATCCTTCTCATCAAGCATGTTTTCAGGGATAACAGGCTTGATTACTTCTTTGATGATGTCATGTCTTAATTGTTCAAGTGTCACATCTGGACTATGTTGAGAAGAAACAACTACTGTCTTTACCTTTACAGGCTTTCCATCAATATATTGAATAGTAACTTGTGATTTTCCATCAGGTCTTAGATAATCAATGATCCCTTTTTTACGAACCTCACTTAGTCTCATACAAAGTTTATGGGCAAGCATAATAGGCATAGGCATTAATTCAGCCGTTTCATCACAGGCAAATCCAAACATCATGCCTTGATCACCTGCCCCGCCTGTATCAACACCAAGTGCTATATCTGGTGATTGACCATGTATTGATGTTATTACTGCACAGGTCTCACCATCAAAACCATACTTTGCCCTGTCATAACCAATCTCCTTTATTACCTGTCTTACTACCGTTGGTATTTCTACATAACATTTTGTTGTTATCTCCCCTGCCACAAGGGCAAGACCAGTAGTCAAAAAGGTCTCACAAGCAACCCTCGCCATTGGGTCTTCTTTAAAAATAGCATCTAATACTGCATCTGATACCTGATCTGCAATCTTGTCTGGATGTCCCTCAGTGACAGATTCTGAGGTAAACAAAAAATTCTTCCCACTTATGTTGCACCTACCCATTTTGAGGCCTCCTTATTTTGTTAACTCTTCTGCTATTTGCACTGCATTTAAGGCAGCACCCTTTCTTAAATTGTCAGAAACAATCCACATATTAATACCATTTTCAATAGACTCATCCTCTCTGATTCTACCTACATATGTATCATCCTTATCTACTGCTGTAATTGGCATAGGATAGATGTTTTTATCTGGGGCGTCATATACAATTACACCCTTTGCTAAAGAAAGTATCTCCCTGACATCTATAACTGATAGTTTCTTATCAGTTTCAATATTTAATGACTCTGAATGACACCTGAATACAGGCACCCTTACTGTGGTTGCCGTCACCCTTATCGTGTCATCACCCATTATCTTTTTTGTCTCATTAACCATCTTCATTTCTTCTTTTGTATAGCCATTTTCAAGAAATTTATCAATATGTGGTAACACATTAAATGCAATCTGATAAGGATATACATTTGTCTTAATCTCTTTAAAATTAAGCATGTCCGATGTCTGTTGCATTAGTTCGTCCATTGCCTTCATGCCTGTGCCTGATACAGACTGAAAGGTTGTAACTACTACCCTTTTTATCTTGGCTACATCATGAATAGGCTTTAGGACAACAACCATTTGGATGGTTGAACAATTAGGATTTGCAATAATACCTTTATGCCACGATAAATCATTACTATTGACCTCAGGCACTACTAAAGGCACCTCTGGATCCATCCTCCATTGACTTGAGTTGTCAATAACCACACAGCCTGATTTTGAAGCAATAGGTGCCCAAATCCTTGACCTCTCCGCACCTGCAGAAAACAATGCAATGTCAATCCCTTTGAAACAGTCATCAGTAAGCCTCTCTACCTTTATCTTTTGCCCAGCAAACTCAAGCTCTTTACCTTCTGACCTTTCTGAGGCAAAAAGCCTTATCTTTTCAATAGGAAATTTCCTCTGCTCAAGTGTGAGCATCATCTCCTGCCCTACTGCACCTGTGGCACCTACTACTGCAACTACATAAGCTTTTTTCTTGTTTAACATTTATACTCTCCCTTTTTTAGTGAATAGTTTTGAAGAAAATCTTATAATTTTAAATCACAAAAAGATAGTTTTATCTTAAGTTTAAATAAATCCCCTCAGTCTTCCTATACAACTCATTGTTTTATAAGGCCATTTTAGTTAAATAGTTACTTCCTTTGCTACCATATCGCCAATCTCTGTTGTCCCAAAACCCATTTTGCCTGCAGATTGACTCTTCATCCTTTGCATCACTTTAACCATAGCATTTTCAATCCGTTCAGATGCCTCCGTCTCACCTAATACATCAAGCATCATCATGGCTGCACTTATTGCTGCCATAGGATTAATAACATTTTGACCAGTATATTTAGGGGCACTCCCTCCCATAGGCTCAAACATAGATACGCCTTCAGGGTTTATGTTCCCACCTGCTGCAACGCCAAGTCCACCCTGTATCATTGCGCCTAAGTCAGTAATAATATCACCAAAAAGATTTTCCGTGACAACTACATCAAACCACTCAGGATTTTTGACAAACCACATATTTGCAGCATCAACATGGTTGTAGTCTCTCTTAATATCAGAATAGTCCTTCTCTCCCATCTCCTCAAATGCCCTAAACCAGAGATCGCCACAATACAGTAATACATTTCTTTTATGCACAAGTGTGATAGGTTTATCTGCATATTTTGGTGATTTTTGGTTTCTCTTTTTCTTTAATTCAAAGGCATATTTAAGACACCTATCAACAGTTTTTCTATCATATACCATAAGTTGAGTTGCAATCTCCTCAGTAGTCCCTATCCTTGTAGCACCACCATGACCAGTGTATATCCCTCCAGTGTTTTCACGAATCACTATAAAATCTATATCTTCAGAAGTCTTATCCTTTAAAGGAGTCTCAACATTAGGATACAGCTTAACAGGCCTTAAATTAATATATTGATCAAGGGCAAATCTCGTCTTTAATAATATACCTGTCTCAAGGATACCAGGTTTGACTTGGGGATGACCAATTGCCCCAAGATAAATAGCATCTTGTTTTCTAAACTCACTAATAGCGTTGTCAGGCAGAATCTCACCTGTCTTTAAATATCTCTCACCACCAAAATCATAATAAATGTAGCTTAGTTTAAAACCAAATAATGGAGCAGTTGCGTCTAATACCTTGATACCTTCTCTGATAACCTCAGGACCTGTGCCATCGCCAGGTATTACAGCTATGTTATAAATCTTTCCCATCAATAAGATCTCCTTTTATTTGAAAATTTTTTTCTTTGTCCACTCAATAAGTCCACCAGAGGCAATTAACTCTTGCATAAATGGTGGAATTGGCTTTGCTATGTATTGTTCCCCTGTTGATAAATTTTTGATAACACCACTGTCGGCATCAATCTCGATTTGATCACCCTCTTTTATCTTATCTCCAGCCTCTTCACACTCAAAGATTGGAAGCCCAATATTAAAGGCATTACGATAAAAAATCCTTGCAAAGCTCTTTGCAACAACTGCTTGTATCCCTGCACCCTTGATTGCTATTGGGGCATGTTCCCTTGATGAACCACAACCAAAGTTTTTCTCTGCGACTATTATATCTCCTGCTGATACCTTATTTGGAAAATCTTTATCAGCATCTTCCATTACATGTTTAGCGAGTTCTTTTGGGTCTGAAGTATTTAGATATCGTGCAGGAATGATTGCATCAGTATCTACATCATTTCCAAACTTCCATGATTTGCCTTTTATCTTCACAATTTCCTCCTTAATAGACAATTTAATTTAAAGCCTTATATTATACTGTTCAACAATAAATTTTTCATGAAAAAAGTAATATTAATATTAGGACCTACTGCTGTCGGTAAAACCGCCCTTTCAATCAAACTTGCACAAAAGCTCAATACTGAGATAATCAGTGCAGATTCCATGCAGATTTATAAACACATGGATATTGGCACTGCAAAACCAAGCAAGGAGGAATTGTCAATCGTAAAGCACCACATGATTGATATTATTGAGCCTTATGAATACTTCAGTGTTGGTGATTATATTGAACAAGTTATACCAATCATTAATAGACTACATTATCAAGACAAAATACCTATCCTAACAGGTGGGACAGGACTTTATATGAAGGCAATGACAAGGGGTTTATTTAAAGGACCTGAGGCAGATAAAAAACTAAGGGAAAAACTACTAAAAGGTGAAGAAAGTCAACAAGGCATACTTTATAACTACCTTCAATCAATTGACCCTATTTCAGCCCAAAAGATACAACCTAATGACAAGAGACGAATATTAAGGGCAATAGAAGTCTATATTAAGACAAAAACTACTATTTCAGATATACAGACAAATTTAACAATCCCTCTGCCTTATGAATTCATAAAGATTGGTCTTACCGCACCAAGACAAAGGCTTTATGAAAGAATTAACCAAAGGGTTGATGATATGATCAAAAATAATCTCTTTGAAGAGGTCAGAAAGGTTGTTAAAATTATTCTTGAGAGAAAACCTCACCATTCCTCTTCAATAGATGAAATGCAATATCTTCTGACTTTTACATCTATGCAAGCTATTGGTTACAAGGAAATAATAATGATGGAATATGGTCTAAATGACAAAGAATCAACGATTAGCCTTATCAAACAACGAACCCGCAATTACGCAAAGAGACAATTTACATGGTTTAGGGCAGAGAGAGATATAATTTGGTTTGATAGTTTTAAAGAAGGCTCAATTGATGAGATTATATGGCAAGTTTTCACTTTATAGCCTGTTCCAAAATTAGTTTTAAGTCGTCAATCTTAAAAGGTTTTTTTATAAACCCTATAAAACCTAATTCTTTAAGTGTTTCATTGTCAATATCATAACCACTTGACAGTATCGCCTTTACCTGTGGGGCAATTTCCTTAAGTTTCCTTATAGTCTCTTCCCCACCCATACCACCTTGTATGGTCATATCCATAATTACAATATCAAATGGCTTATTGTCATCAACCGCACTTTGATAAACGCTTATTGCCTCTTCTCCATTGCTTACAGAAATGCAATTATAACCAAGCGACTCTATCATTGCTACTATTACATCAGTTACAAATTCATCATCATCCATAAGCAGTATTCTATTTTTTTGAGGATGTTTTTTTTGAACGCTATCTTGTCTAACATCTGGTTTGTCAAAAAATGGCAAGAAGATTTTAAATTCTGCACCACCTTCAGGGTGATTTTCTGCAAAGATATGACCATTATGCTTTTTGATTATTGTATAAACTATAGCCAATCCAAGCCCTGAACCATGTTTCTTTGTAGTAAAAAAAGGCTCAAACATGCGCTCTATAAGCCCTTCAGGGATACCTGTTCCATAATCTCTAAAGGTAATCTTAATATAGTTACCCTCAATTAGGGGATATTTTGTTCTATCTAAAGCAGATACTTTTTTTACAGAAATGTCCAATTTTTTAGTTTTTGTCATGGACTCTAAGGCATTTATAGCAAGATTTTGAAAGACTTGGCTCACCTGTCCCTCATCAATTTCTATCAAAGGGATATGGTCTTCAATATCAAAATTAATCACAACATCTTTACCGCTAAGGATAAAGGATACCGTATCTCTGACTAAATCTATTACAGATGTAGTTTTTAGGACTGGGGCACCACCTTTTGAAAATGACAATAATTGTTTTGCTATCCCTTGAGCCTTCTGTGTAGCCCATTCTGCCTTTTTGAGCATATTGTAGCTATTTTTATTTACATCCTTTATACTTTCACTAACAAGGGAAATGTTGCCAAGTATGACTGTTATAATATTATTAAAATCATGGGCAATCCCGCCCGCAAATACAGAGAGGGATTCAATCCTTTGAGCCTTTACTAATTCCTCTTGCATTCTTTTATATTCAGTTATATCAATAAAACTCTCAATGAGCATCATTTTATTGTGCATTAAAAAGGGTCTAACACTCTTTATCAAAGTCTTAATCTCTTTATTTGCTGTGATGATCTTTCTTTCTGCTTTATCAACATGTCCTTTATTTTGCATTGCAGGACATGCATGTTTACTCTCCACACAAAAAAAATCACAGCAATTCCTGCCAATTATCTCTTCTCTTGATAATTGAATAATCTCTGAAGCAGTAGGATTGACATCAACAATCGTAAATGTCTCTGTATCTATTATTACTATTCCAGACGGAGCGGACTGAAGGATTGCTTCTATTTTATCATAGGCGCTTTGAAGATCTTTGTTTTTCTCTCTCAGGTTTTCAAGTATTTGAGAAAAGGCATCACAGATAATACCAATTGGATCAAGTTCAAGGATCGTGTTGTCATCAATCTCATCAGG
>DUZI01000075.1 GCA_013349595.1 Nitrospirota bacterium | reverse complement strand
CCCAAAATCGGCGATAGAACTAAAAAGCTTAGTAAAATCAGCAAGTAAGATAGGAAGGGCTGGTGAAGGATTTCTATACGACACCTTATAAAAGAAATCTTGAGAAACTTTAGCAAAAGACATTGCATTATAAAGAATAAAGCAAAATTAAAATGAAATCGTCGATTATAAAAATTCCGAAACAGCCCTTCCTAAGCGCTATTTTAAGGAAAAAACTTCTTTTTTATTGATAATATCTATAGTTTAATGAAAAAAACTATATTTCATCTCTTTCCTTGATATTCCTGAATTGACTTTATGTGAAAGTCTTTTTGCTTAAGCATCTCCATTGCCTTTACTGCTGCCCTTGCACCTGAGATAGTTGTCGTATAAGGGACGCCGTATTGTAAGGCACTTCTTCTGATTGAAAGAGAATCCCTTTTAGCTTGTGTACCTGTAACTGTATTTACTATGAAGCTAAGTTCTCTGTTTTTTATCATATCTACACAGTGAGGTCTACCCTCAGTAACCTTGTTTACTGCATCAACTTTTATACCCCTCTCTTTTAGATAGTTGGCAGTACCTTTTGTGGCTACTATTGTGAATCCAAGATTGATTAATCTTTTTGTTATATCTTCAAGAGCATCCTTGTCTTTGTCTTTGACACTTATAAAACATTTACCTGATAGAGGCAGTCTATTATTTGATGCCCATTGAGCTTTTGCGTAGGCAAGCCCAAAGTCTTCATCTATACCCATTACCTCACCTGTTGATTTCATCTCAGGACCGAGGATTGTATCAACGCCTTGAAATTTATCAAAGGGGAAGACTGCCTCTTTGACAGTAACATGGTTGATTTCAATGTCTTCGGTAAAATTAAGTTCCTTTAGGGGCATACCAGCCATGACCTTTGCTGCCATCTTTGCAAGGGGGACACCAATAGTTTTACTTACATAGGGGATTGTCCTTGAAGCACGTGGATTTACTTCAAGGACATAGATTTCTCCCTCTTTTACTGCAAACTGGACATTCATAAGCCCTATTACTTTTAACTCTTTTGCAAGACTTTTAGCCTGTTCTTTTATTTTTATGACTAACTCTCTTGAGAGACTATACGGTGGGATAGAACAAGCAGAATCACCTGAATGAATCCCAGCCTCTTCAATATGCTCCATTACTGCACCTATGACCACATCACGACCATCTGAAAGGGCATCAACATCTACTTCAACTGCATCTTCAAGGTATTTATCTATCAATATGGGGTGTTCTGGTGATGCCTTTACAGCCCTTTCCATGTAAGCCTTTAAAGAGACCTCGTCATATACAATCTCCATAGCCCTCCCACCAAGGACATATGAGGGTCTAACAAGCACAGGATAACCTATATCATTTGCTACTTGTATTGCTTCATCTATCGACATGGCCGTTCCAGAATCAGGTTGTTTTAGCTTTAAGAGTTCAAGGAGTTCCTTAAATCTCTTTCTATCTTCCGCCCTGTCAATTGAATCAGGTTTAGTGCCAAGTATATTGACACCCTCATTCTCAAGAGGGACAGCAAGTTTTAGGGGTGTCTGCCCGCCAAATTGAACGATTACTCCAATTGGTTTTTCTCTTTTAATAATATTCAATACATCTTCAAGAGTCAGTGGTTCAAAATAAAGCCTGTCTGAGGTGTCATAATCTGTACTTACTGTTTCAGGATTACAATTAACCATAATAGTTTCATAACCAATCTCTTTAAGTGCATAAACTGCATGAACACAACAATAGTCAAATTCAATACCTTGACCAATCCTATTTGGACCAGAACCAAGTATTACTATCTTCTTTTTGTCATCAGGGACAAATTCTGTCTCAAGTCTTTTATTAACCGTACCGTCTTCGTCAATCTCATAAAATGGTATTTCATAAGTTGAGTACATATAAGGTGTGTAAGCGGTAAACTCTGCAGAACAGGTATCAACAAGCTTGTAAACAGGTGTGATTGAGTTACGGTCTCGCAAATCTCTTATCTCTTTTTCTGTTTTTCCAGTAAGTCTGCCTATCTCTTTATCAGAAAAACCCATGTTTTTTACGTCTCTTATAATTTCAATAAACTGAGTCTTTGAGCTATTGATTAATCTTTTTTCAAGGTTAATAATATCCTTGATATTATTTATAAACCATGGGTCAATCATTGAAAGGTTATAAATCTCATCAACAGTAAAACCTTCTCTCAGTGCCTGTGCAATATACCAAAGCCTATCTGGTCTTGGGGTCTTTAATGAGGATATTAATTCTTCCCTTGAAACACTTAAAGGCTCAAAACCATAAGAACCTATTTCAAGGCTTCTTAGGCCTTTCAGTAGTGACTCTTTAAAAGTCCTCCCAATTGACATTGCCTCACCTACTGATTTCATTTGTGTGACAAGGGTTGAATCTGCACCTGGGAACTTCTCAAAGGTAAAGCGTGGTATTTTAGTTACCACATAGTCAATAACAGGTTCAAAAGATGCAGGGGTGTCTTTGGTGATGTCATTTTTTAATTCATCAAGGGTATAGCCGATGGCAAGTTTTGCAGCAATCTTGGCAATGGGGAATCCTGTTGCCTTGCTTGCAAGGGCTGAGCTTCTTGATACCCTCGGATTCATCTCAATTACTACCATTTCACCATTTGTAGGATTTATGGCAAATTGGATATTTGAGCCACCCGTGTCAACGCCAATCTTTCTTATTACCGATATGGCAGAGTCACGCATTATTTGATATTCTTTGTCTGAAAGGGTCTGGGCAGGTGCAACTGTTATAGAATCACCAGTATGAACTCCCATAGGGTCAATGTTTTCAATAGAACAAATTATTACTACATTATCTCTGCGATCCCTCATGACCTCAAGTTCATATTCCTTCCAGCCTAAAACTGATTGCTCAACAAGGACTTGGTTTACAGGGCTTAGTTTTAATCCCCTTTGAAGCATTGTCTTATATTCTTCAATGTTGTAGGCAATACCTCCGCCAGTTCCACCTAAGGTAAAGGCAGGTCGTAAAATTGCTGGAAATCCTGTTAGGCTGACTGCAGAGAGCCCCTCCTCAAGACTATTGACAGCCACACTTACAGGGACTTTCAGATTAATCTCCTCCATTGCCTTTTTAAAAAGAAGCCTATCTTCAGCCCTTTTTATTGCATCAAGATTGGCACCAATTAAACTTACACCTTGGGCATCAAGAAAACCGCTTTCAGATAGTGAAACAGCTAGATTAAGAGCAGTCTGTCCTCCCATAGTTGGTAATAAACTATCAGGTCTTTCCTTAATTATTATCTTTTCAAGAATATCTTTTTGAAGGGGCTCAATATAAGTAGCATCTGCGATCTCTGGATCAGTCATGATTGTAGCAGGATTTGAATTTACTAAAACAACCTCGATGCCCTCTTCCTTGAGTGCCTTACAAGCCTGTGTACCTGAATAGTCAAATTCACAAGCTTGTCCAATGATTATAGGACCTGAACCTATCAGCAGGATTTTTTTTATATTTTCTCTCTTTGGCATAGTCACCTCATTTTTTATTTCCAAATTTTGACTCTTTACCCTCTAGGAGTCGCTTAATATTATCTTTGTGTCTGATGAAAACAAGAATAGTTAATATTATTACAAAAAATACCTTCTCTCTGCTTGGGTCTATGGCGTAAACATAAAATGGGGTTAAGGCAAAGGCTATTAGGGCGCTTAAAGAAGATATTCTTGAAAATCTCATCGTTATGAGCCATGTTGTAACTGTCATCAGTCCTGCATGAGGCGATAATGAGAGCACCACGCCAAGACTTGTTGCAACCCCTTTGCCACCTTTAAATCCCAAAAATATGGAAAAATTATGTCCCAATACGGCACAAAGTCCTGCAATGGCTTGAAAGAGAACCTTTGAATTAACTAAATAAATCTGACCCGACAAGTTAAATTCATAGTTTATGTTATCAAGAGAGAATTGTCTCAGAATTATGGGTATTAATGCTACTGGAATGATACCCTTTGAAATATCACCGGCAAGGGTAATCAAGGCATATTTAGCTCCCATTGTCCTTAATACATTAGTTGCACCAATATTGCCACTACCAAGTTTTCTTATGTCAATGCCCTTTGACCTTGTTACTATTAAACCTGTAGGTATGGACCCCATAAAAAATGAGAAAAGCCCAATGATTAATACAAGATTTGTCTCAAAGGAAATCATATTAGCCTCCAAAAGGATACAGTATATTTATAACCCGAGATGATTGCAAAGAATAAGGAAATGTAAATCAATATGAGCCCTACATCATAAAAGTCAATATCTACAACACTACCCGGCAGAAGCAAAAAGACTATTGCAGTCATCTGTGTGGCAGTTTTAATCTTTCCGCCCTTTTCTGCTGGTATAACTATGTCTTTTGATAAGGCGACTACCCTTATGAGTGTTACCCAAAATTCTCTTCCAATAATTAATATGGCTACCCAAGCAGATAGTCTTACCATATCAACGAGCACTATTAAGGCAGAGATAATGAGAAATTTATCTGCAATGGGGTCAACAATAATGCCAAACTTTGTAATCTGGTTTGCCTTTCTGGCAAGATATCCATCAAAAAAATCTGTCAATGAAGCAATTAGAAATATGAGGATACCAAGCACTGGGCTTTGAGGAGTTATGTAAACAAAAGGTGCAATAAGACCAATTCGTAAAAAGGTTAGAAAAGTGGGGATATTAAGACTGAAGGTATTCATCAATAATACTTTGCCATCTCCCTTGTGCCTTTAGTATCAATTCACAAACCTCTCTAACTGCCCCTTTACCTCCAACCTTTGAGGTGATATATTTGGCATAAACCTTTAGTTCCTCTGCGGAATCATTAACCGCAATGGGCAGTCCAACCCTCTTGAATAATGGTATATCATTTATATCATCACCCATACATGCAATCTCGTTATCAGAAAAGCCATAGTGAGACTTTATCTTCTCGAAGGCATCTGCCTTGTTCTTTGCCCCTTGAAAGACATCACCAATAGACAGCTCCTTTGCCCGTCTTGAGACTACATCTGAATTCCTGCCTGTGATAATACACACTATTATCCCCGCTGATTGAAGTAACTTAATCCCATGACCATCCCTGACATGAAACACCTTAATCTCCCTATCAAGACTATCAAAGATAATCCCACCATCTGTAAGGACACCATCAACATCAAGTATAAGTAGTTTTATCTTTTCAGCTAATTTGGTTATATCCATTTGATTACCTCATAAGACAAATTGTAAAATTAAATAATGAAAAAAAGAATTTTATTGATAGCATTTACCATGTTAATTTCTTTTTTACACCCGCAATTTGCCGCTCCTGAAAACACACCTGTTATAAAGCAATCATCTCCCATTTCAGGCACTTTAAATGAAGAGATGAGGATTAATATAATCACTACAAGGATTAAAGATATTACAGACAGGCTTAATAACCCTACCACATCTCAATCTGAAAGGGAAATGCTCCTGAAGGAACGAGCAAACCTCACAGAGATATTAACAAGATACCTTACCAACACTACAAGAACAAAATAATCTGAATGTAAGTTAAGTTAGTAGGTTTTTTGCCTCATAAATTTTCGAAAATTTGCCCTACTCTGTGATTAAATCCAGAGAGGGGAATAATTTAATCTATTGCACAACATTCATCTGTCTCTGGTTTTAGCCTCTCATTTACGCCCTGCCTCATTAGTAGTTTATTTAATGCATTAAGATAGGCTTTAGCAGAGGCAATAAGGATGTTTGTGTCTGAACCATGCCCCATTACCTTTTTACCATCCTCTTGTAGTGCCACAGAGACCTCACCAAGTGCGTCAGTCCCGCCTGTAATGCTCTTTACTTCAAATTTAAGCAAATTACTCTTAGTCTCTACCGCATTAGCTATGGCTTTATAAACGGCATCAACAGGACCATCACCATATTCAATCTTATCAATTATCTTTTCGCCAATAGCTATTTTTAGTGCAGCCATTGGTTTTGATTTTGACCCTCCAGAAACATATAAATCAATGAGTTTATAAGTCTCTGAAACCTTACTAAACTGTTCTGATAAAAGGATCTCTATGTCTTCATCAAAAATATACTTCTTTTGGTCAGCAAGGTTTTTAAACTTTACAAAGGCAACCTCTATTTCTTCAGGGGTTAATTGATAACCAAGTTCCTTTAACCTTGCTTTGAAGGCATGTCTTCCCGAATGCTTTCCAAGGACAAGTTCTGTCTTTGATAATCCAATATCTGAAGGCTTGATTATCTCATAGGTCATTTTCTCTTTTAAGAGTCCGTCCTGATGAATACCTGATTCATGGGCAAATGCATTTGCACCTACAATTGCTTTATTGGGTTGAACTGATATGCCTGTAACCCTTGTAATAAGCCTGCTTGTCCTGATTATCTCCTTTGTATTTATATTGGTATCTGCAT
The DNA here is from genome assembly GCA_013349595.1 of Nitrospirota bacterium. Classification (GTDB taxonomy): domain Bacteria; phylum Nitrospirota; class Thermodesulfovibrionia; order Thermodesulfovibrionales; family Dissulfurispiraceae; genus DUZI01. Next base: position 1,725 of record DUZI01000075.1, on the reverse strand, counting down.
TGAAAAAATCGCGCCTTGTCTTAAGTGTCATCACAATCTCTTCCATTGAGCAATTACCTGCCCTTTCACCTATACCGTTTATTGTGCATTCTACCTGTCCTGCGCCGTTTAATATGGCTGACAATGAATTAGCAACCGCAAGACCAAGGTCATTATGGCAATGGACAGATATAATAGCCCTTTCACCAATCTTTTCTTTAATCTTTCTAATCATTTCACCAAATTCATTTGGGATAGTGTACCCAACTGTATCTGGTATATTTAAAGTCTTTGCCCCTGCATCAACAACTGCTTCAAGCACCTCAAGGAGATAACCTATTTCTGTCCTTGTAGCGTCCATAGGTGAAAACTCTACATCATCAACAAGGCTTTTTGCTAACCTTACCATCTCGACAGACCTTTTCAGTGCCTCCTCCCTTGAGACCTTAAATTGATATTTGAGATGAATATCAGAGGTTGAGTGAAAGGTATGAATCCTCTTTAGATGGGCAGGTTTGAGTGCCTCATAAGCCTTTCTTATATCTTCTTCTTTAGCCCTTGCAAGACCTGCAATGACAGCACCTTGCACCTCTTCTGCAATCCTTTTTACTGCATCAAAATCACCTTGTGATGCAATAGGGAAACCAGCCTCAATAATATCAACACCAAGTTTAACAAGTTGTTTGGCTACCATAATCTTTTCATCAACATTCATAGAAGCCCCTGGTGATTGCTCACCATCACGAAGGGTTGTATCAAATATTTTGATTATTCTCATGATTTCTTCTCCTCAATCATTAGATTAGGTTCAGGTTCAAGAGCCTGTTCAGGTTTTTTTCTAAAAAATAAATATATGTTTTCAATTATTCCCCAGACAAAGTAAAACATGGCAAAGATGAATATAGCTGTTGATGGATGTATCAACAGCACGAATAATATCAAAACGAAGACAACCAGAAACCAAAAGGGTTTTCTCTCACTAAAATTTATCTCTTTAAGTCCATGAAATCTCAATGTGCTTACCATCAATAAAGAAAGCACCGTAGTAATAATTGGAAAAAACAAATTCTCATTTGGTAAAGATGTATTGAATTCGTAATAAAAAATCACAATAGATGCAACAATAGTTGCTGCAGCTGGTATGGGCATACCTTTAAAAGCCTTGGAGGTAGAGGTCCCTGTTTGCACATTAAACCTTGCAAGTCTAAGTGCCCCACAGGCAACAAATAAAAAAGCTACAGCCCAGCCAACCCTGCCAAAGGGGACTAAAGCCCATTTATACATGAGAATAGATGGCGCCACTCCAAAGGCAACTAAATCAGAGAGAGAGTCAAGCTCAATACCAAATCTCGTAGCGGTGTTAGTAAGCCTTGCTATCCAACCATCAAGACCATCAAAGATATTTGCTAATACAATAGCCCAAGCGGCATGGACAAAATTGCCATTAACAGCAGAGAGGATAGCGAAGAAACCACAAAACATACCACAAAGGGTCAGGGTATTTGGCAATAAATAAATGCCTTTTTTGGTCTTTTTAAAGTCAATTTTTTTATGGCTGATTGTCATCTTCAAGGAACCTATTAAATATTATACAATAGAAAGGGATAATATTGTTTTATTAAAATAAACAAACTTTTTTAAACATTAATAAAAATACCTTTTAAGGACTTTATCAAATTTTTTTAGTTTTGTTATCGCCTCTAAAATAAAACGGACACCCTCCTTTTTGGTATTTTTACCCAAAAT
>DUZI01000074.1 GCA_013349595.1 Nitrospirota bacterium | reverse complement strand
CATGTTTATTATGGAAATTCTTTTTTTTATATCTAATTTGAGTTCATCGACAAGGTCATCTATCCTTTTAAGGGTAGTAACACCCTTTATAGTTGCATCGCTTACCATGATGAGGAGATCAACTGCGTGGGTAGTCCTCCTGCTTAGATGTTCCATGCCTGCCTCATTGTCAATTACAACATAAGGATATTTTTGTGATAAGAGGTCTGTGTATTTTCTAATTATATTATTTGCTGCACAATAGCAACCCTGACCTTCAGGTCTTCCCATTACTAATAAATCAAATCCCTTTGATTCAATAAGAGATTGCTGGACTTGATAATCAAATAACTGCTCCATTGACATACCGCCTGGTCTATCAGTGCCAGAACGAACTATATCAAGGGATTCTTCTCTTAACTTGCCAATAGTGGTATGCACATCTACCCCGATTGCCTCATTTAGACAGGAATTACTATCAGCATCAACTGCAAGGATTGGATATTTCCTTTTTGATAGGAGATATTTTATTGTTAGGGCAGCAAGGCTTGTTTTACCCGTGCCACCCTTTCCTGCAAAGGCTATTGTGTATGCCACTATTTAACAACAAAGACAGGACACTTTGAGTTATCAACCACCTTACTTGAAACACTTCCCATGAGAAACTTCTTTGTCCCATGCCTTCCGTGAGAACCCATAACGAGTACATCAGCCTTCATCTTTTGAGCAGTCTCGAGAATTTTCTCTGCAGGATCTCCTTGTCTTACAAGGGTCTTGACCTCTATTGACTTGCCAGAAAGAGATTTCCTAATCTTCTCCATAGCATCTGTGGTTTCTTTCGATAGAGAATTGAATATCTTTTGTTTATCCGACTCAGATATCTCAGTGAGATACAATTCAGGCACTACCGAGAGTACAGTTAATGAAGCATGAAAATTTACAGCTAATTCAACAGCCTTTTTTAAAGCCTTATCTGATGATTTTGAGCCATCATGGGCTACAAGTATCTTTTGCATTAAAACCTCCAGAAAAATAAGTTTAGATATATTCTAACATAAATTCAAAAGTATTTGACTTCTTTGAATATTATTTTAAGGTAATGCAATGCCTATTGCTAAAGTTCCTCAAGGTTTCTTTTATAAGATGTCGTATAAAATTTTTCACCAATCCTTCCTACTTGATTTTGTTAAGTTCTCAGTTCTATCGCTGATTTTGAGTTATTTTGCCCTTGTTGACTTTACGGTAATGATAATAGGACAACCAATAAATCCATATTTATCCCTAATAATCTTTTGAAAAAATCTGAGGTGTTGCTTTTTTAAAGATGTAATTTTATTAACAAAAAGCACAAAATGAGGAGGGTTCAAAGATACTTGAGTCAAGTATAAAATCCTCAATCCCCTTGCTGTTTCTTCAATCTTCTTTAAAGCCCCTTGATTTTCCTCAATAATCTTATTCAATTCCGATGTTGGAACTCGCTTGTTTAATTCTTCTATTATATTGTCTATTGTTGGAAAGATGTTGGCGAGTCTCTTTTTAGTAATTCCCGATACTGTTATAACTGGAGCATAATCAATAAACCAAAGTTTATCTCTTACCTCCCTTTCAATCTTTTTAAAGGCTTCTTCAGGATTTTCAACCAAATCCCACTTATTAACCAATATGATTATCCCCTTACCTGCTTCTTTTAAAAGACCTGCAATCTTTTGATCTTGGTCAACTACACCCATTGTCCCATCAATTAGCAGTATTACAATATCTGCCCTTTTAATCGCCTTCTCTGCCCTAACAATAGCATAGTGCTCAATATTTGTCGTCTTTGATTTTTTTCTTATCCCTGCGGTGTCTATAAAAATGTATTCTCGTTGATAGAATTTCACAATACTATCGATGGCATCCCTTGTTGTGCCAGGTGTAGGGCTAACAATTAGCCTATTTTTTGAAAGTAGAGCGTTGATTATGGTTGATTTTCCTGTATTAGGTCTGCCAATGATAGCTATTTTTGGCAAGAGATTTTCGGCACTGCCTTGCACAGATTTTTGGGGCGCCATCTCAGCAATTGTTTCAACAAGTTCATCCAATTTATATCCACTCATTGCTGAAACAGGTATAACCTTATCTGCCCCGAGTTCATAAAATTCAAGGATAGTCTTTTCCCTCTCAGGACTATCTACTTTATTAGCCACAGTTAAACAAGGTTTGTTATAGGATCTAATTAGCTTTGACATCTCTATATCAGAAGGGTTTAAGCCCTGCCTTGAATCAAGAAGGTGTATTATTAAATCTGCCTCTTCAATACCAATAATAGCTTGTTCACGCACTTGTCTATTTATATCTCTGTCTTTGAGTTCAATAGAATCAGGCAAAAAACCACCAGTGTCAACGAAACTTATCTCCTTACCAGTTATTACAGTCTTACCAATATTTCTATCTCTTGTAACACCTGGCATTTTATCTGTTATAGCTGGAACAAAATCTGTCTTTTTATCAGAATACTTCATCAGCCTATTAAATAATGTGGTTTTTCCGGCATTTGGCATACCGACAATAGCTACTAAATACATTTTATCCCTTTCAATAAAATTTATTGATTATCGAGCACCTTTTTACTTGCAATAATATTCCTTGCAGAGACATAAAAAAGCAATCTCTTTAAATCAAGCAAATTATTCCTGAATTCATGATTATCATAGTATTCTCTTAATCCTAAGAATAAACTCTCATCAGTAATTGGAAGATTATATTTTGATATTACTGCATTTGCTATTAATTCAATATCATCCCTTCGTTCTCTTAAAGGTGGAATGTGAAATACTTCAGGATTGACAATTTTAATAAGTTTATCTGAAATGCCTTTGCTGTCTTTGGGGTTTAATCTTGTAGTCATAAAGATTCTACAGTTGAAGAATGTCGGTTTTACATCACCTATTTTGTAAAAAAAACCTTCAAAGAATGTTTTGGCGAGTCGTTCTTGAAGTTCAATTGACATCATGTCAATGTTTTTAAGCAAAATGGTACCATTTTCTTTGACAATATCAAGGGAGCCGCAATGTTTACTAAAGCCCATAAATCCACCCTTTGCGCCAAATAATTCGGATTCAAAGTTTTCATTGTTAATACCACTGCAATAGACAGATATAAAAGACTTGTTTTTATTTGGGTTATCATGTCTTTGCAAAAGTGAAGCAAGTAAGAGCCTTTTGCCTACATCTGGTTCTCCATAAATAAGGATATTTTTGCCTTCTCTATTTATAATGTAAAGCCTTTCAAGCTCTTTATTAAATGTCTCAGAGGTTGTAAGAAAACTAAAAGAGCGGTGGGTAAATCTACCTGCATTCTGCAATATTTCTTCAGAAAGGCAACTCATTTGCATAACATGGCAGAGCGAATCAAATTCGCTAAACACTTCCTCTAATAGAAACTCAAAATCTGACTCAGGTATTTGAAAATGTTTTTTTGCATACTCTCGCCCTCTCTCATGTGTCTCAATGAGTGATGGATATAAAATTGACTGAGTTATCGCTTCTGATAGTTCCATCATCTTGATTAATTGGTAAATATCATATGATTCAGAGAATCTGCTCGGATTGTCCATAACCTCAAGCCTTTTGCCTTCCCGTGAAAAGATAATTCCTGTCATGTAAATTATCTTTACTAAAATCTCAGGAATAGGTTGTAGGATCTCCATTTCTGTTATATGATTAGTGCCAAAAACCTTCTCTTGAATAAATATCTTATCTTCTGTATTGAGTTTTAAAAGTAATGGAATTAGGACCTTGATTAAATTGTTTTTGCTATAAATTGACAAAATGCCTGCAACTGGCAGTAACGATGCTAAAACAGCGGTATCTTTTTCATAAATACCGATTTTTGAGCATATAGATTCTGCAGATATACGAACTAACATTGAATAAGCCCAAAGATAGTTGAATTCTTGATCTAAATCTAAAACAGTCTTTGACCTAGTTATAATTTCTCTTATGCCTTTTTCGCCTATAATAGATAGGCAGGATTGAATGAGTCTTATGTCTGCATTTGTATTTTTCTCTGCCACATAAATAAAAAGGTTGTAAAGAAGTCCTGGATCTATTAAAAATATTTTTGACAAAGTATTGAATGAAACAGCCTTTTCGTCTAAAGCCTCATTAATTTTATCAATTGTGTGGCTGAATACAGGCAGAAAATTCATAATTACAATGACCCTTTCGTAAGTTTTTATAGATTATACAAAAAATAAGAAAAAAAAAATCATTATTATTGTAAAATACTGTGTTTAAATAAAGTTTAAAGCAAATTCCACTTTTTAAAATAGTTAGGACCTTAAAAAAAAAATTTAACTAAAAAAAAGCAACACATTGAGCTATTCCCAAAATCGACGGTAGAACTAAAAAGCTCAATAAAATCAGCAAGTAAGATAGGAAGGGCTGGTGTGGAATTTTTATACGACACCTTATAAAAAAAGTTCCTAGGGTTTTGCCATAAGGCATTGCATTATAATGAATAAAGCAAAATTAAATAAAATTTGTCGATTATAAAAATCCTGAAACAGCCCTTCCTAACTTGAAAAACAAATAAATAGGGAGGGAAATTATGCCAAAACTTACTATAAGTGACCTTACTAAAATCAAAGAACAGCACAAATCTGCTTTCACCGTTAGAGAAGGTGGAGCCAGGGCAAAGGTGATTGTCCACATGGGAACATGTGGTATTGCGGCAGGAGCTCGCAAAATAGTTGAGACGCTTTTAGATGAGATAAATTTAAATAATAGTCATGATGTTATTGTAACCACATCTGGTTGTGCGGGTTTATGTAGTCAAGAGCCGATGGCAACTATTGAAATAGCAGGTTTTTCTCCTGTTAAATACGTGAAGTTAGATGAAATGAAGACAAGAGAAATCTTTAAAAAACATATCTTAAATGGCGAGATAATAGAAAAATATGCCTTAGTATCAGGTAATGAAACACAGATTTAAAGATTTATTTACGGAGGTTAGTTATTCGAAATGAACAATTACCGATTAAACATTATGCTTTGTGGGGGGGCAGGCTGTTCTGCTGGGGGCAATTTAAAGATAAAAGATGCCCTTATTGAGCAAATAAAGAATAAAGGACTTGACAGAGAAGTATCTGTGCAAATGACCTCTTGTAATGGTTTTTGTCCTCAAGGACCAATAATGATTATTTATCCTGATAATATTTTGTATCAAAAGGTCTCACTGAAAGATGTTGCTTCCATTGTTGATGAACATCTTATCAAAGGCAAAATAATCGATAAATTGATTTACAAAGAACCTGCAAAAAAACAATCTATCCCCGTTATGAAGGACATACCTTTCTTTAACAAACAAGTTCTTAGGGTTTTAAGAAATAAGGGATTAATTGACCCTGAGAGTTTAGAGCAATACATCGCAAGAGATGGATATCAGGCTGCAGGCAAAGCCCTTTTTGAGATGACACCTGAGGATATCATTGATTTGGTGAAAAAGTCAGGGCTAAGAGGACGAGGCGGTGCAGGGGCACTTACAGGCATGAAATGGGAACAGTGTGCAAAAATAAAAGCACCACAAAAGTTTATTGTATGCAATAGAAGTATTATTGAAGTAGAGCCTCATTTAATAATTGAAGGTATGATTATTTGTGCAAGGGCTATTGGAGCATCAAAGGGCTTTATATATGTCAGATCCATACCAGTTTTGATAGACAGACTACAAAAGGCAATTGATCAGGCAATGGAAAATGGCTTGCTTGGAGAAGGCATCCTTGGTTCTGATTTTAATTTAGAGCTTGAGATATTTAAGAGTTCTGATGAGTTTGTTTGTGGTGAGGAGACAGCCCTTTTGATGAGTATTCAAAGTAAAAGAGGAATGCCCACTCCTCGTCCGCCCTTCCCTGTAGAAAAAGGCCTATGGGAAATGCCAACAGTTATAAACACTGTAGAGACTTTTGCAAATATACCACTGATTATCTTAAAAGGTGCTGAATGGTTCAGGTCTGCGGGGACTGAACTGTCACCAGGGACAAAAATATTTAGTTTAAGTGGCCCTATTAATAATACAGGCTTGATTGAAGTCCCTATGGGTATTACCCTTAAAAGTGTGATAAATGACATCGGTGGTGGTGTCGTAAAGGGAAGAAAGTTTAAGGCAGTGCAAGTAGGTGGTTCAACAGGTGGTTATATTCCTGAGGAGTTTCTTAGTCTTCCAATCACCTACGAAGATGTAACGCAAATGGATGCAATAATCGGTTCTGGTGGTATCTATGTGATAAGTGATTTAAACTGTATGGTTAGTAGTGCTAAGTTTACCATTGAATTTGCAGTTGATGAATCCTGTGGTAAATGCCCACCTTGCAGAATAGGAACAACTGTGTTGTTTGATTTACTAAACAATATTACACAAGGCAAGGCAAAGCCAGAAGACATAGACCTTATGGAAGACCTTTCAAAAGATATAAAGAATACTTCTCTATGTGGATTGGGACAGACGGCAATGAATCCAGTATTGTCAACTATAAGATTTTTTCGTGATGAATATTTAGAACATATAAATGAGAAATGGTGTAAGGCAGGGGTCTGCAAAGAACTTTGCACCTTTTTTGTTGATAAGGAAAAGTGTATTGGTTGTGGTGCCTGTGCAAGGGTTTGTCCTAAAAAAGCAATCTCAGGGGAGAAGAAAAAGCCTCATAATATTGACCAGACATTATGTATTCAGTGTAGGGCTTGTTATGAGACTTGCAAGTTTAATGCACTTAAGGTTGGTCCTCGTCATTTAAGGGAAGAATTGATGATAAAGATGGATGAACAAAAACCACCTGATGCAACAATAAATAATATTGAAGAAATAAAGCAAGAGAATAAGGAGGCTTTGTAAGTTATGATAAATATAAAGATTGACGGCAAGACTCTTAAAGTTAAAGAGGGGACAACAATACTTAATGCAGCGCTTCAGGCAGGTATTTATATCCCCAATTTATGTTACGACAGGAGGTTAAAACCCTTTGGTGCTTGCAGATTATGTATCGTAGAGATAGCAGGCCAGAAGAAACTCCTCCCTTCTTGTTCTACTCCAGCAACTGAGGGTATGGAGATCAGAACAGAGACACCAGATGTAATAAAGGCACGAACGACTGTTCTTGAATTGCTCTTGATACACCATCCTCTTGATTGTCCTGTATGCGACAAGGCCGGTGAATGCACACTTCAAGATTTGGTATTTAAGTATGGTGCCTCTTCTAACAGATTTGAGGCAAAGAGAAAGAGTGAACCTGAGCGTCTTGATGCACCAATAGTAGAATACAACCCTAATAGATGTGTTCTTTGTGGAAAATGTGTCAGGATTTGTCTTGACCATCAAGGAGTAGGTGCAATTAGTTTCATTGACAAAGGGATTAAAACAACAATAAGTCCTGCCTTTCATGAACCCCTTGACTGTGAGTTTTGTGGTCAATGTATAGATATTTGTCCTGTGGGAGCGCTTGGTAGTAAACATTACAGACATTCTTCAAGGACATGGTATATGGATGAAAAGATGATCATCTGTCCATTCTGTGGCTGCGGATGCTCTACTAACTTGAGTATAAGGGAAGGCAAGATAATTCGCGCAAGGGGCATTGAAGGTATTGGTATAAATAAAGGTGATCTTTGCAGTAGAGGTAGGTATGGTTTTGACTATATTGCCTCAGAAAATAGACTAAAAAATCCTTTAATAAGAAAAGATGGTGAATTAGTTCCTGCCTCTTGGGATGAGGCAATCAAAACAGTAGCAAAGAGATTACAAGAAATTAAGGATAAATATGGTGCCTTTTCTATTGGTGCAATTGGTTCACAGAGATGCACCCTTGAGGATAATTTCATGTTGCAGAGGTTTATGAGGGAAGTTATCAGATCTGACAATTTAGACTCTGCAAGTCGTTTTGGTTATGCAAAGGCTCAGACTGCCTTTGAATGGGCTTTTGGACTTGAATCATTACCTATAAAGTGGAATTCACCTCTTGAAGCAGATTATATACTTGTAATGGAATCAGATATTACATCAACCATGCCTGTATGGGGACTTAATTTCATAATGGCCAAAAATAATGGTGCAACTCTGATTGTAGCTGATTCAAGGGAGACAAAATTAGCAAGAAATAGCACAAACCACCTAAAGATAAAACCATCAACAGGTTTGGCATTTCTTGGAAGTTTGGCATATGTCATTTATGAAGAAGGTCTCTAT
>DUZI01000073.1 GCA_013349595.1 Nitrospirota bacterium | reverse complement strand
TATCCACTTACCACCTTATCCCTCAATCCTAAATTCTTATACCTCTGCGTTTTTCTATTAACGATTTTTTAGGGGATTTAATTGTTGTAATAGTTCATAAACAGACATTTTCACATTGACATTACAGAAATTATTGTAGCTATTTTGAGAATATTGTTTTGTAGAAAAAAATAAACTAAATTTTTAAGCCGATATAGACAGTTTGTTTACTTCTTCTGATTTGTTATCTTTTGGAGGATTAATATTTATATTTACATTAATGCTTGTCATTTTCATATTATAAGAGATGCTTTCTGTATGTTCAATATGATAACCACCTTTTCCAGAAATCTTTATAACCTCATTACCGATTTGTCCTTTATTCATCTGATTTGAGAGTTTTATTAATATCATGAGTTCTATTATGAGCTTCCTAAACACTTCATTACCAGCTAAGGCATCCATTGCCTCCTTATCAATATCAAACGAGATAGATTTACCCCTTTTCCCTGTCATTGCCTTTGCTATATTTAAAGTAATATCTCTCATTATCTCATCTGCGCTTCTTGTCTTTTTTACCACACTAATTTTTGTTTCCTTTTGTAAGTTCATCTCCATAATATTAAACGAAAAAGAGAAGGTATTTTGATTATCTTTAAGAAATTTTATATCTTCTCCAAATGAATCATAGGATAAATTAATGTTTAAATCAATTTCTTCTTTCATTATAGATATATTTTGTCTCGATACAGAATGAATAGAATAAGATTTATTGGGATTATTGTAGTAATATTCATCAACAAGATTTAGAGAAAAACTCTCTTTATCTGTCTTGAGTGAAAAATTAATATCTGTTGATAGATCATCTTTTGCCAATTTATTAAAACTTGTGGCAGGATTTATAAAAGTGCCCTTTTCAATTTTTTGAAGGGAAGAATTGATTGAGTTTATTAAGTTCATATAATGTTATCGTTATTTTGTTCCTTAAATTAAACACTAGATATGATTATAGTTTGTCACTGTACATTCCAAGTTAAAGATAAAATACTTATAAAACTGTCTTAAATATAAGTCAAAAGATATGCTAAAATGTAATGGATTTCTATCATAAAGGGGGTGCAAAATGCCATATCCAAAAACGCTTGCCTTTGTTCTTGCAGGGGGAAAGGGAGAAAGGTTGTTCCCGCTAACTGCTTTCAGGTCTAAACCTTCTGTGCCTTTTGGTGGAAGGTACAGGATAATTGACTTTGTTTTAAGTAACCTTGTGAATTCACAAATCTATTCTATCTATTTATTAGTGCAATATAAGTCTCAATCGCTTATAGAACATGTAAGAAGAAACTGGGTATTATCATCTGTTATAAGGGATCACTTTATTACTGTGGTGCCACCTCAAATGAGGATGGGACCTGAATGGTTTCAAGGGACAGCAGATGCAGTTTTTCAAAACAGGGTTATTATAAAGGAACTAAATCCAGATTTTGTTTTAATATTTGGAGCTGATCATATATATCGTATGAATATAAAACAGATGATTGACTTTCACATAAAGTCTGAGGCAGATGTGACAGTTTCTGCAAGACCTGTTCCTATAGCAGAAGCATCTGCTTTCGGTGTTATTGTTGCTGATAGTAATAATAGAATTATTGGTTTTCAAGAAAAGCCATTGAATCCAACTCCAATGAGTTCTAATCCTTCAATGGCTTTTGTATCTATGGGAAATTATATCTTTAACAGAGCAATATTGCTTGACTCACTTATAAAGGCTCAACAGAATAAACAACATGATTTTGGTGCACACATTATTCCATCCCTTGTAGAGAAAGGTAATAGGGTATTTGCCTATGATTTTGCTAAGAATGAAGTACCTGGTGTTTCGTCTAATGAAGAGGCAGGTTACTGGAGAGATGTTGGTACAATTAAAGCCTTTGCTGATGCCCATAAAGATATACTTGGAGAAAAACCACTCTTTGAAATCAATAATCGTCGTTGGCCTATACACAACGCGGGGGCACATATAGCATCAACCAAGATATTATCAGCTGAAATCAACAATAGCATCATAGCTGATGGTGCTGTAATCAGGGATTCAAAGATATCTAACTCGGTGCTTCGTAGTAATGTTAACATAGAAGATAATGTAATAATTGAGGACTCAATAATAATGGATAATGTGACTATCAAAAGTGGTGCAAAACTTTGTAGGGTAATTATAGACAAATTCAATGTTATTGCTGAAAATGAAACTATAGGCTGTGATTTTGAAAAGGACAGGTTCTTTTGCCATATTGACAATTGTGGCATAGCAATTGTCCCTAGAGGTGGAACAATTGGAAGGATCAATCGACAAGTCTGATTTTGTAGTGATTGGCAAGATTATAAAACCCATTGGATTAAGAGGTGAGGTTTTAATTGAACCATTGACCTTTGATTCTAATCGCTTTTTAAACCTAAAGAAACTGTGGATTAAGTTTTCAAAAGAGATGAAGGTTCAAAATATTAATACCATTAGATTACATAAAAAAAATATCGCCTTATCTTTTCATGGTTATGAAAATAGAGATGCAATATTACCTCTGATAGGAGCACTGATATGTATTCACAAATCTGAATCTCCAAAACTACCTAAAGGAACTTATTATTACTATCAACTCGAAAACCTTGATGTATTTGATGTACAAGGGCAATACCTTGGCAAAATTTTTCAGATTATGAAAGCAGGTGAGGCAGATGTATATATAGTAAAAAATGAAGACAACAGGGAACTTTTAGTCCCTGCTATAAAAGACTCTATCTTATCTATTGATTTAGAGCAAAAAAAAATGATTGTCAGACTGCTCGAAATGTATTAGAATATATGTCTTTATATTTTGATGTCCTCACAATCTTTCCCCAGATTATTCTTTCCTATCTTCAGGAGAGTATTTTAAAAAGGGCTTTAGATAGAGGCATTGTTGATGTAAAGGTTTATAACCTTAGGGATTACACTATGGATAAACATAAAAACGTTGATGACTATCCATATGGTGGTGGTCCTGGTATGGTTATGAAAGTAGAGCCATTCTATAGGGCAATCAAAGATATAAAAGCAGATGGTATTGAAAGGACTGTAGTTATGTTAACACCACAAGGTAGGACATTCAATCAAGCCATTGCTAAGGAGTTGGCTTTTTGTAATAAAAGATTACTGTTACTTTGTGGTAGATATGAAGGTATTGATGAGAGGGTCAGAGATTTATTAGTAGATGATGAAATCTCTATCGGTGATTATGTTCTTACCGGTGGTGAATTGCCTGCATTAGTGATGATTGATAGCATGACAAGACTTATGCCTGATGCATTAGGAGATGAAGGATCAGCCCTTCAAGATTCATTTTCTACAGGGATACTTGATTTCCCTCATTATACAAGACCAGCTGAGTTCATGGGACTAAAAGTTCCTGATGTTTTAATATCAGGAAATCATAAAGCTATAGAAATGTGGAGAAAAGAGGAGGCTTTAAAGAGAACTTTAGAAAGGAGACCAGATTTAATACAAAAACATAAAGGGGCATTGCCCTGAATAATTTTTCATAAATGGAGGCTTTTTTAATATGAATATGATAGAAGTAATTGAAGAAAGATACAAAAGAGAGATATTACCTTTCTCAATTGGAGATACTGTAAGGGTTCATGTAAAGGTTTTAGAAGGTGACAAAGAGAGGATACAACCCTATGAAGGCATTGTAATTGCAAGAAGAGGCAGTTCCATTAAAGAAACCTTTACAGTTCGTAAGGTTTCATTTGGTGTTGGTGTTGAAAGGATATTCCCTGTCTATTCACCAACCATTGAAAAACTTGAGATTCTTAAGAGAGGTGATACAAAAAGGGCAAAGTTGTATTATTTAAGAGATAAAAAAGGTAAAGATGCAAAGGTAAAAGATAAAAACAAAAAATAGTCTCCATTATGGACCCTTACCAATTTGACAGTCTCTTTTATGATGATGATCATAGATTGATTGCAGGGATTGACGAAGCAGGTAGGGGGCCTCTTGCAGGACCTGTAGTTGCCTCAGCAGTAATTTTACCAAGACACTTAAGAATTATTGGAATAAGAGATTCAAAGACTATTAGTCAAAAAGAAAGAGAATATCTTTACAATAAAATCATCAAAGAGGCAATCAGTATTGGTATAGGCATCTCAACGGAAGACGAGATTGACCAAATCAACATACTCCAAGCTACCATTTTATCAATGGAAAGAGCAGTAACAAACCTAAAAGTAAAACCAGACCTACTTATAATTGATGCATTGAGACTAAAAAATATTGATATAAAACAAGAATCCTTTATCAAGGCTGACATAAAGAGTGCATCTGTAGGTGCTGCTTCAATTATCGCAAAGGTTACAAGAGATAGGATTATGAATAATCATCATGAGAAATATCCTAACTATGGATTTAACAAGCACAAAGGGTATCTCACCAAAAAACATTTAGAAGCAATAAAAAAATATGGTCTTTGCCCTATTCATAGAAAGAGTTTCAAGATCAAAAATAACATGCTTTTCTAATCAAATATGAAGCGTTTTTTTATCAAAGTTAGTGGTATTGTTCAGGGAGTGGGTTTTAGACCCTTTGTGTTTAATTTAGCAGAAAAACTTTCATTAAAAGGTAATGTAAAAAATACATCCGAAGGTGTCTTGATTGATATTGAAGGACAAATGGTTGAAGAATTTATAGATAAATTAAAAACCACCCCCCCACCCCTTGCAAAGATAGACTCTATAAATATAACTGAATTACCATTGTATAGATTTGATGATTTTCAAATACTTGATAGTGATAGCAGTCAAGGTTTTACTCTAATATCACCAGATATTTCAATATGTGATGATTGCCTTATGGAATTACTTGATGAAAATAATAGAAGATTTCACTACCCTTTTATTAATTGCACAAACTGTGGTCCAAGATATTCAATCACTCAAAGGATTCCCTATGACAGACCAAATACAACAATGGCTTCATTTAGAATGTGTAAAGACTGTTTAAATGAATACAATAATCCAAGGGATAGGAGATTTCATGCTCAACCAAATGCTTGTGAAATTTGTGGTCCTCATCTATCTTTTGAATTACTTAATAAAAGTATTTCAATATTTAAAAATGACAATCCTTTAACACAAGCAGTAAAAGCTATCAAGCAAGGTGCTATCATTGCAATCAAAGGAATTGGTGGTTTCCATTTGTGCTGTGATGCTTTAAATGAAAACGCTGTTTCCTTATTACGCCAAAGAAAGCGTAAAAGCAACAAACCTTTTGCAATCATGCTCCCAGATATTAATAGAATAAAGTTAATTTGTCATATGGTAAAAGATGAGGAGATAATAGTCAGTAACAACAAAAAACCTATCTTGCTCTTAAAAAAGAATTTATTAAGTTCTATAAATATTGCCCCTTCTGTGTCTCCAAATAACAGATATTATGGTTGTATGCTACCTTACACACCTTTACATTATCTGCTTTTTTTTAGTGAATCTCCTAATCCATCATTTGAAGCCCTTGTTATGACAAGTGGTAATAGGACAGAAGAGCCAATTGTTAAAGATAATGAAGAGGCATTAATTAAACTCTCACCCTTCGTTGATGGTATTTTATCTCATAACAGAGACATCTTCACAGCCATTGATGATACCGTCATGAGGGTTGAGACAATTTGCAATAAGTCAGTAAATTTCTTTATTCGAAGGGCAAGGGGTTATGTGCCTGAAGTAATAGATATTCATGAGGATGGTATTGAAACACTTGGAGTTGGTGCTGATATAAAGAACTCCTTTGCCATCACAAAAGGTAGATTTGCCATAATGAGTCAACATATTGGTGATATGGAAAATGAAGAAACCTTAAGTTTCTTTGAAGAAACACTAAAAAACTTGTCACAGGTCTATAATGTGAAACCAAACATCATTGGCTATGATATGAACCCAAATTACCTATCTACAAAGTGGGCAGAAAGATATATAAATGAAAAGTCCCTTAAAGGTTATTCCTTACAACATCATCATTGTCATATCTGTTCTGTTATAGCAGAAAATTCTCTTAAAGGAAAAGTCATAGGCGTTGCATTTGATGGAGCAGGTTATGGAACTGATAATACAATATGGGGAAGTGAATTTTTATTATGTGAAGACTCTCAATTTATCAGGTTAGCACACTTTGATTATATAAATTTGCCAGGTGGAGATCAGGCATCAAGGCAATGCTGGAGACCTGCTTTAAGCCTTTTAAGAATAAATACCTCTGATAGTGATTACTGGTCATATCTTGAAAAAATAGGAGTTTATAATTTTTTCAATCATAAAGAGATTGAAACCCTTACTAAGATGATTGACAACAAAATAATGTCTCCAATGTCAACAGGCGCAGGAAGATATTTTGATGCAATATCAGCCTTAACAGGCACTTGCTATGTAAATACCTTTGAAGGTGAATCAGCCATAGCACTTGAGAGCCTTACTGAAGAAGAGGAGGTTGATTTATCTTATCAATATGATATTTTAAAACTTGAAGACAAATATATAGTTAAGTTTCAGAAAACTATTCATGAATTATTGGATGACATTTTTTCAGGTCTGTCAAGTTCAGTTATTTCATGTAAATTTCATAATACAATTTCAAATATAGTTGTTGAGCTTGTATTCAGACTCTCAAACCTATACAATACTAATCAGATCGCTCTTAGCGGTGGAGTTTTTCAAAACTCCTATTTATTGAAAAGAATAACAGGTCTCTTGATTAATATTGGGCTTAAGGTATATTTTAACAGACAAGTTCCTTGTAATGATGCTGGTATTGCTCTTGGTCAGGTTCATCTATTGAGAAAATTAATAACTAAAAAATGAGTCATATTTTTAAATATTTTTATTAAGATATAAAAAGAGGGTATATATTATGAAAAACTTTACTGATGACGAGCTTATTGCGGAGATAAAAAAGAGATTTGATGACAACAAAAAAGCCTTGCATGATTTAAGGATGCTCTCAAGAAAATTAGAAGACATGAACAAAAAGCTCATGGAATCTGAATCTATGAAGACCAACTTTATCTCTAACATTAAAAATGAATTAAACAATCCCCTTACTAATGCCCTTTTGCTATCAAAGAGCCTTAGTGATGGAGAGATTTCAGAAGAACAAATTAAGGAAATATCATCATCTATTTTTTCTGAACTCTTTAATCTTGATTTCCAGCTTACTAACATATTTGCTGCAGCTGAGATAGAGGCTGGTACATCGCCGATGAGCATCTCAAATGTAAATGTAGATGAATTAATTACTGATGTGCTTGATAATTTTAGACACTTAATAAAACAAAAAAATCTAACCTATGACTATAGTTTTGTGAATAAGAACGAAGAGAATCCCTATTTTAAGATTGATTCAACAAAACTTCAACTCATCTTAAAAAACCTTGTGGCAAATGCTATTGAATTTAACGAAGGGGGAGGCAATTTTGATATAAAGGCACGGAAACATACAACTTATCTAAACTTGATTATATCTGATAATGGACCCGGTATAGACTTAGATCATCAAGAACTTATTTTTGAAAGATTCAGACAACTTGATACAGGTGCTAACAAAAAGCATAAAGGACATGGGCTTGGCTTAAGTATATGCAAAACCCTTATTGACATGATGGAAGGAACTATAACAGTCACAAGCAAAGTAGGTATGGGGACGATATTTACCATATTTATTCCAGAGTCAAAGATTGATATAAATGTTGGCATATTCTCTGATAGTGGGAATGAGTTTTTCTTCGACGAAGAGGAAAAGTTTTAGTGATTTCACAAGAGCAGTGCCAAGAGTCTAAAAAAGAATACTACCTTTATCCAGGCGAATTATTTGTTAAAAAAGGTCCCTATGTGGTAACAACGATACTTGGTTCCTGCATATCTGTATGTTTATTTGACCCAATATTAAGACTTGGTGGGATTAATCACTATATGCTAGCCCTTTGGAATGGTGAAGGTCTTGCTACTCCAAGATATGGTAATATCGCCATCACCAAACTAATTAACAAGATGCTTGAATTGGGTGCCTCAAAGGATAGGTTAATTGCAAAGGTCTTTGGTGGTGCAGCGGTTTTACAAGGAAATAGTGGATTGATGGGAGTGGGTGATCGTAATATTATCATTGCAGAAGATATGCTTGCTGATGAACGAATTCCTATTGTTGCAAAGGATGTAGGAGGCACT
>DUZI01000072.1 GCA_013349595.1 Nitrospirota bacterium | reverse complement strand
ATTGTTTTAAATGTATAAATCAAAATTATAAATAAAATTTGTCGATTATAAAAATCCTGAAACAGCCCTTACTATCGCTATTTTAAGGAGAGTTCTTCTGCCTTGACACTATCAATCCTCTTGAGTCTTATGTATTGATTAATGGCTGACTTCTTATCACCAATGAGATGATAAGTTAAAGCCAATGTGAATTGAGCATTGACATTAAGAAGATTACTTTAAAGATAAGATTGCAGGTATTTAACCCATTTCGTCCTTTAAAAGGAGATTAAAACTTACATCCTCTTAAAAGTAAGTATTATGAAGGTGTAAAATCTCTCTTTAGACAAATATGATGAGCTTACTGACTTATATGCCTTATCCTCTTTGGTTAAAAGTTTTTCTTTTAAAAAAAGGGGGTATGCTAATACCCAATGATTTATTAATTAACAACCCTCAATAGCCTTTTTCTTCTTCTTTGGCTCTTCTGTCTTTGGTGTTGCCTCTTTGGCGGGTTCATTAGACTTCATATCTTTTTTAGGTTCTTCTTTCTTTGTCTTATCCTCAGATTTTACATCTTTTTTTGGTTCCTCTTTCTTTGTAGCCTTTGCGTCTTTTAATCTCATATCTTTTGCAGCTGCCTTTAACAAGGTTTCATTCTTGAAATTATCCATCATGGGATTTTTTGAATCCTTCGCTGCTTTTACTAATTCATCTACGGTCTTGAATTTTTTCAACATAGTTGCCTTTGAAGGTCCTGGCTTTCCAGAATCAGTATGACAACCCTTACAACTATCCCAACCTGCATATGAAACTGATACTACGAAGAGACCAAAAATCAATGCCACCATCAAGACAAAAATCTTTTTCATCTTACACCCTCCAAATTAATTCTATAAATTAGGACTATGTCCTATTGAACATTAAATTTTAAACTGTTAAACTCTAAGGGGTCAATATTTAAAAATTTATTTCTTCAAGAAGGAGTGACTTTACGATGTTGAATTATCTATTCAATCCAAAATCTGTGGCAGTAGTAGGCGCCTCAAGGGAACCAAAGAAGGTAGGCTTTGCTGTTTTGAATAATTTGATTAAATACAAATATGAAGGTATTATTTATCCCATCAACCCTTCTGCTACAGAAATTCTTGGTGTAAAAACATACCCTTCACTTTCAAGTATCGGAGAAGATGTCGACCTTGCTGTCATCTCCATACCTGCTAAACATGTGACTACATCAATAAAGGATTGTGCAAAGGCAAATGTGAAGGCTGTTGTTGTATTGAGTGCAGGCTTTAAGGAGATTGGACACGAAGGTGTCAAGATGGAGCAGGAGATGCTTAAGATTGCCTCTGAAAATGGCATCAGGATAATGGGACCTAACTGTCTTGGTGTAATCAATACATCAAATAATATGAATGCATCCTTTGCCGCAGATATGCTTGCAAAAGGCAAAACAGCCCTTTTTTCCCAGTCTGGGGCGCTTGGTGTGGCAATAATGGATTGGGCACTTGAGCATAATTTTGGCTTTTCAAAATTTATCAGTCTTGGCAACAAATCAGATTTGAACGAGGTTGATTTTCTTGAATATTTTATCACTGATGATGAGACAGACATTATATTGGGCTATATTGAAGATGTAGTTGATGGCAGGAGATTTATGGAGGTCGCAAAAAAAGCTACAAAGGTCAAACCTGTTGTGCTCATCAAATCGGGTGGCACTGAGGCTGGAGCAAGGGCTGCATCGTCTCATACAGGCGCCCTTGCAGGCTCGGAAACTGCCTTCAATGCTGCATTTAAACAGACAGGGGTAATGAGAGCAACTGGTATTCAAGAACTCTTTGATACTGCTTTGGCTTTTTCTGGTGGTAAATTACCAAAAGGTGATAGGCTCCTAATTATCACCAATGCAGGCGGTCCTGGAATAATTGCAGCAGATACATCAGATAAACTAAAGATAAAGCTTCCGCAGATGACAAAGGAATCAATTAATGCAATTATTGATTTGCTCCCTTCAAATGCCTCTCTCTACAACCCCGTTGATATTATTGGAGATGCTACTTCAGAAAGGTATAAGATTGTCATAGAAAAGGCTATTACTGATCCAAATGTTGACGGTATTTTTGTCCTTCTTACCCCACAGGCAATGACTGATGTTGATAATATTGCAGAAATTGTAATAAATTCCTCAAATGAGACTGACAAACCTATAATTTCTTCCTTTGTAGGTGGGAAAAGGGTTAGTGATGCAGTTAGGAAGATGAAGCAACATGGCATTCCTTCATTCTCTTATCCTGAAATAGCTGTCAATGCTTATAAGAAACTCTGTGATTTTACCCACTGGAAGGCTATTGATGAAGAACCCCCAAAAACTATCAATGCAAATAGAAAGGCAACGAGGGCACTAATTGATGAACTTTTAAGTGCAGGTAGGATTGAGGTAGGTGAAGATCCAGCAATGAAGATACTATCAAATTATGGTTTTACATTTCCAGAAAGGGCTTTGGCACAAAGCGCCATAGAAGCAGGTGTAATTGCTGAAAGGATTGGATTCCCTGTGGTTATGAAAATATCCTCACCTGATATATTGCACAAGACTGATGTTGGAGGTGTCAAGCTAAACATTAACTCTGCCCTTGTAGCTGAAGATGCCTTTAGAGAGATTACTACCAATGCGGTTAGATTTATGCCTGATGCCTATATTGAAGGTGTAATGATTTATGAAATGATAAAAGGTGGCAAGGAAGTCATACTTGGAGTTAGCTATGATAGGACCTTTGGACACATGATAATGTGTGGACTTGGTGGTATATATGTTGAAGTTTTAAAAGATGTAGCCTTTAGGATTGCCCCAGTTGGGCGTAAAGAGGCTAGTGAAATGTTAAATGACATCCGCTCTATTGCCCTTCTAAAAGGTGCAAGGGGAGAGAAACCAGCAGATATTGAGGCAGTGATTGATAGTATAGAGAGGGTTTCTAATCTTATTACTGACTTTCCTGAGATAAGGGAACTTGACATTAATCCTTTAGTAGTAATGAACAGGGGTGCCTTTGCACTTGATGCAAGGATTATCTTTGAACCTAAATAAGAAGAAACAATTTTATTCTATTATACATTAAACAAGGAGGCTTGAAATGAACCCAGTATTTATTGCTTCAAAGAACAGTCATGCAGGTAAGACATTTATTTCCATAGGACTTGGGCTTGCCCTTATCGAAAGAGGATTTAAGATAAGTTACATTAAACCCTTTGGCAAGACTGCAATCAAAAAAGGCAAGGACATTGTCGATGAAGATGCCCTATTTATCAAAGAATCCTTAGGGCTTACTGACCCTGTATCGGTTGTCTCTCCTTTTATATTTACCTTTGAGGCTCAAAATGCAATTTACGATAGTAAGACAAGCCATATAAAAGAGAATGTCTTATCAGCCATTAATACAGCCTTAAATGACAAAGACATAGTCCTAATTGGGGGTGCTGGTGATGTCTTTGAAGGGACAGTAATTGAAATAGATGCCCTTACTATTATCAATGAGACAAAGGCGAAGGCACTTGTAGTTGATATATGGATAGGGGAATTAACTATTGATACCTTTGTAAGTCACAAAAAACTATTAGGAGATAACTTCATTGGGGCAATAATCAACAAGGTTCCTGCAAACCTTTATAATCATGTTAAGGAAAAGGCAGTCCCATTTCTTGAAAAACAAGGGATACCGGTCTTTGGTGTATTTAAGAAAGACAAGGTATTAGATGCAATAACTGTTAGGCATCTCATAGAGGTATTAAATGGTGGTGTACTTTGTTGTGAAGACAAACTTGATGAATTTGTTGAAAACTTCTCTGTTGGTGCTATGGATGTTGATACAGCATTAAGTTATTTTAGAAAAATTAGTAACAAAGCAGTCATCACTGGTGCCCATAGGACAGATATTCAACTTGTAGCAATGGAGACCTCTACAAAGTGCATAATCCTGACAGGTGGAATGTTTACTAACGATGTAGTCATTGGACGAGCCCAAACAAAGGGAATACCTGTTATCTCAGTCCCTACTGATACATTTACTACTGTAGAAAAGATTGAAAAGATTATGGGTAAGACAATGATAAGAGAGAAAAGCAAGGTATCTCGTTCAAAGGATATTATAAGTGCAGAATTTGACATGGAGAGGTTTCTTAAGATAGTAAAAGCATAATTTTAACAATTCTTTGTTTATTAAGGGGACTGCTTTCAGTTTCAAACTTATAAAGAGGTGGGATTGACTATGGTAGTTCCGAGATCCAGCGATAAGGATAAGTCTCTTTCGTTCGTTTTGACAGTTCTAATGCTCCTTTCGCTACGGCCGCAAAGCTCAACTACCACCCCAAAAAGTCTTGCAACTTTTTGGGGACCCCGTTCCTTCGGGTTCAAACACTTGCGGCTGTTTAACGCTCCAGTCGCAAAGAACTGCTGCCAAAACATCGCTATTAACTTCAGAGCCCTATCCTTATCGATGTATTTGGGTAGTTATTAACTAGTCAGGAGTCTGACGCTCCAGTAATCTTTTTTATGGTGGAATTAGTTATTCATTTACCTCTTAAAATTGTGGTTAGATAAATACAATGAAATGCACAAATTGTGGAAATAAAATAAGAAATCCCATCAATTTTTGCCCCTATTGCAGGACATCCCTTAATCAAATTGCCCTTACTGTATCTTCAAAAAGTAAATCATCCTTAAGAAAATACTTTTTTATTTTAATTCTTCTATTACTGATTGTAACAACATTTTATTTTCTATCCCTTAAGGACATTAATTTTCTGATGGATAAATTTTCAAGTTCTTTTAACAAATTCAAGACTTACACAACATCCCTTAAAGAAAAATCAATAACCTCTCTACCTAAAACCTTTATTGAGCCAAAGGCAAATATAGAATTTATATTGCTCAAAGGTGGATGTTTCAATATGGGAGATACCTTTGGTGACGGTGACAGTGATGAAAAACCTGTTGTGCAGATATGTGTGCAGGATTTTTACATGTCAAAGTATGAAATAACTCAAGGACAATGGCTCAGATTGATTGACAAAAATCCGTCGTATTTTAAGGATCTCAATTTGCCAGTAGATAATGTCAATATGAATGACCTATTAGTTTTTTTATCACATTTAAACCAAAATAATGAAAAGATTAAATACAAATTACCTACAGAGGTAGAATGGGAGTATGCCTGTAAGAGTGGAGCTAAAGGGGAAAAATACTCTGGCACTTCTAATGAGGCAGAGCTAAAGAGTTATAGTTGGTTTGGGACTACCTCCGCTGGCAAACCCCATCATGTTGGCATGTTAAAGGCAAATTCATTTGGATTATTTGATTTAAGTGGTAATGTCTGGGAATGGACAGAAAGCGATTATAGTCCTGATTGCTATAATTTTATGACTAAAGGGAGCCATATTTGTAAAGGCACTTTTACAGGCAACAAGGTCATTAGAGGCGGTAGTTGGAATTTATCAGAGAGGTTTGCCCGTTGTTCAGCACGGAGGGGCGCAGACCCTTTAGGCAAGGCTTATAATATAGGCTTTAGAATTGTGGCGATTAGACAATAGTAATCTTGAGATTGTTTTTGTTCATTGGACCAATAACTATGCCAATTGGGTTTATGTTTTTTTCATTGGTGATGATGGCTTTAATCTCAATATTCTTTTTTATCTTTTTATAATAACTTTTTGTGACTTTAACAGTTTCATAGTTGATCCCATTTCTATAAATAACACTTATTTTTGGTTCCTTTGCAAAATCTTTAGTTATTTTGTGTGTATTTGTCCTGATTGTTACCAAATAGGCACGGTTAAAATCAATCTCCGAGGCAATATTTAAGGCGCTATTTAGTTTTGAGAGATCTTCTGTTGTAAGTGCTTTTAGAGAGACTTGATAACCGTTTGTCCTAACCTTAATAGCTTTTTTAGACAGGGCGTCATCTTTTGATGTCATATTATATGAAGGTTTCTTCTCATCTTTTTTAGTATTTTCAGACTTTGATTTTTCTGGGTGTGAAGATATGTTTGCCATTTCATTTTGAGTAGTTGTATTATCTGATGGTATTGCTGTTGCTGTAGGATTAGTTACAAGTTCTTGTTTTAACTCTTTATTTTCAATTGATTTTTCTACTGAGTTGTCAATAGATGGTTTAGACGATGATGATTTTTTATCGGGGAGTTTATTACTGAAAATAAAGATTATCGTTATAATCATTACAAAGCAAATGGCTATGAGCAAGAAAATGAAATTTTGTTTTGATTTTTCGAAATCCTTTTTTAATTCCTCAATCTTTGTTTTATAATCAATATTATTTTCTGTAAGTCTCTCAATGATAGATTGTTTTTCCTTCATCTCATTCTCAAGCAAGGAGATAGACTTTTTAAAATCAGCGATCTGATCATCACGGTTTTTTAAGACCTCTTCTAATTCCTTTATGAGTTTATCTTTTTCCTTGAGTAGATTGATATTTGAAATTTCAAGATTGCCTCTCTCTGTTTTTAATGTTTCTATTAATGACTCAAGTTGTTTATTTGAAGACAAAATCTCATGTTTCTCATTAAGTAAAAATTCAATCTTTTTTTCAAGGGCTTCAATATTTGACTTTAGAGTTGAATCTTTGTCATCTTTGACTGTCTTAATTTGTTCAATTAGATAACCTTGCTTGTCTTTAAGTTCCTTTATTAAAGTCTCTAAAGAAGCCTTCTGATATTCTGTTGATTGAAGTCTTGTATTAATCTCCTTTCTCTCTGATTGGAGAATATCTACAAGTGATTCTAATTCCTTAATCCTTTTTAAAAGTAATTGATTTTCATTTTGAGAATTCTCAATAGGTTCAACATCCTTTTGGATTTCAACTTGTTCCTTTTTATCTATGGGGAATTCTTTTTTATCAGAGGGGAAATTAGGACTAATAAATTCGTATAAATCCACTTATAATTACCTCCCATGTGAAAGCTAAATCTAAAAAGTGACAATATTTTGATGGATTATCACAAAAAATGCAACAAATTATTTACAATTTACACAACAGTAACATTATATACTACCTGCGTTTTCCCACCTAAATTATCACAAAGAGTTAGTTTCAATTTATGCATTCCTTTTGGAAGTGATATATTTTCTGCAAGGATACCCTTTTCAGTAGTATAAGGTTTGACCATATGAGTAATGTCAATGGGAATAATCTTGAGCAACTCAACCTTAAGCGAAGAAAAATTAATAAAACTGCCTTCTTTAGGTGTAAATTTTATATCAATCTTCATAGGAGATTTACAAACCCCTGATAATTCAGGAGAAATTATATCAAGAGTTGGTCCTGTGTTAGATAGATATTCTATGGGTTTATTTTTATGTCTAATCATACAAATTCTACTTTCCTATTATTGGGCTTAAATCCTCCTTTAAGTCGTTTATGTCATCTTTGTCAAGACTAAGTTCTTCAGCCAACTTTTTGTATGACACCTTTGTAAGATATTTAATGGATGTCATTGTATCAAATTCATAGTCTTTAAGGCTACTTTTGTAAAATTTTATAGTCTCATCAAGTATGAGATTTTCAGAAAGTTGAAGACATGCAGTTAATACACGGGCCTCTTTATTGCTAATTGATGAAACATCACTGATATGATGCCAAAGAACAGCCTCACAAACACTTGGAAATAGTTTCCATGTTTTAGCAAGAAGATACCCCACAATTCCATGATTTGTTTTATAAAGAGATTCCTCTATATTTATGGCTGCACTTGTTGTGCCTATTGTAAAGTCAACAATATTTATATAATCAGGAAACTTTCTAATCAATAAGGGCACACCACAATCATGGAATAGTCCAGTCATATAGGCTTCGTCCATATTCTTTTTATCAACCCTTTTGGCCACTAATTGGGTAGCCTTTGCAATCTGCAATGAATGACTCCAAAATACTTCAAATATTTTCTTTGGTACACCTTTGACATTCAAAGACTCTTGTAATGCAGAGGCAAATACAAGATTGAAGAAGTTTTTTAACCCCAATAGATTTAGAGCCCTGTCAATAGATGTAACCTTACCCATTCCTACAAAGGGTGAACTGGCAATTCTTATTACATTTGCAGACAGTCCAACATCTTCAGTAACAAGTTTTCCAATTAAAGACATATTTGGATTAGGCTTTGACATCTCACTTTGAATGGATAAAATAACCGTTGGTTGAGATGGAATACCAATAGACTTGACAATTTTCTCTGCATCTTGGATTTCCTTCATTTTGCCCTCCATTTACCCACCCTTTTATAACATATTGTAATGTATATATTT
>DUZI01000071.1 GCA_013349595.1 Nitrospirota bacterium | reverse complement strand
TAATTTATGGCAAAGATTGCAATAGACCCAGTAACAAGAATTGAAGGTCATCTTAGATTAGAAGTAGAGATTGAAGGTGGCAAGGTAAAAGATGCCTGGGCATCAGGGACTATGTGGAGAGGCATGGAGTTGATTGTAAAAAATAGAGATCCGAGAGAGGTCTGGGCAATACTCTCCCGTATATGAGGTGTTTGAACAACGGTTCACTCAACCAGCTCCGTGAGAGCTGTAGAAAACGCACTTGGTATAACAATTCCTGATAATGCAAGGATTTTGAGAAATCTAATTTCAGGCATACAATATGTTCAAGACCATGTAATTCATTTCTATCATTTGCATGCTTTAGATTGGGTAGATGTGACAGGTGCTTTAAAGGCAGACCCTGCAAAGACATCTGCATTAGCACAGACTATCTCTGATTGGCCAAATAGTTCTCCAACCTATTTCAAGGCTGTTCAGGGAAAAGTCAAGGCTTTGGTAGAGAGTGGTCAACTTGGTATTTTCGCTAATGGTTATTGGGGACATTCAGCATACAAATTACCACCAGAGGCTAATTTAATGGCAGTGGCTCATTATCTTGAAGCACTTGAATGGCAAAAAGATGTAATCAGGATGCAAGTATTATTAGGTGCAAAAAATCCACATCCACAGACATTTCTTGTTGGTGGAATGGCTACACCTATTGATCCAAACAGTCAAAACGCTATCAACGCAGGAACAATATCAGCTATGCTTGGTTATGCTAAGAAAGCTCAAGATTTTGTAGAAAAGGTTTATATCCCAGACCTCCTTGCTGTTGCAGGCTTTTATAAAGAATGGGCATCTATTGGTGGTGGTGTTGCTAATTATCTTTCTTATGGTGAATTCCAAAAGGATACTAAAAGCAATACTACAAATTGTTGGTTACCTGCTGGATTTATCAGAAATAGAGATTTAAGTAAAGTTGAACCTGTAGATCACAAAAAGGTTACTGAAGATGTTGCTTACGCATGGTATAAATATAGCGACGATGACAAAAAGGCGAAACATCCATGGGATGGTGAATCAACACCAAATTACACAGGACCAAAACCACCCTATGAGTTTCTCGATACCACAAAGAAATATTCTTGGGTTAAGGCTATAAGATACGACGGACTTTCAACAGAGGTAGGACCTCTTTCAAGGATGCTTGTTGCTTATGCAAGTGGTCATAAGAGGGTAAAAGAAGTTGTTGATATGGTTCTTGGCAAACTTGGTGTAGGACCTTCTGCATTATTTTCCACACTTGGCAGGACTGCTGCAAGAGGTATTGAGACACTTGTAACTGCGGAGATGTTACCTACATGGATAAATGAACTGGCAGCTAATATCAAAAAGGGAGATCTTAAAGTTCACAATGGCGATAAATGGGATCCTTCTACTTGGCCCGCAGAGGCAAAAGGTTATGGTTTCCATGAGGCACCAAGAGGGGCTTTGTGTCATTGGGTTGTAATTAAAGATAAGAAGGTTGCGAATTATCAGTGCGTTGTCCCTGGTGGATGGAACTCTACCCCAAGAGATGCTAAAGGACAGAGAGGTGTATTTGAAGAATCACTCATTGGCACACCTATTGCGGATCCTCACAAGCCAATAGAGATTTTAAGAACTATCCATTCCTTTGATCCTTGTATGGCTTGTGCTATACACATTGTTGATTCAGAAGGAAAAGAACTAATTAAAGTTAGGGCAAAATAAGGAGGATAATATGGCACGAGAATACATCTGGGAAGTGCCTGTAAGGGTTACCCATTGGGTAAATGTGATTACCATACTTGCCCTTTCCATTACAGGTCTTTATATAGGCGACCCCTTTGCTCAGGGTGCTGATGAACACTCAATGCTTATGGGAAAGATGCGATTTATCCATTTTCTTTGTGCCTATATATTTATAGCAAGCCTGATTGTAAGGGTTTACTGGTGGTTTGTTGGCAATAAATATGCTCGACTTGACCAGTTTATCCCTGTTAGTGGCGAAAGGTGGAAAAACCTCATTGATACAGCCTTATTTTATGGCTTCATGAAAAAGGATTTACCTCATTCACCGGGACATACAGGGCTTGCAGGACTTACTTACTTTTTCTTGATGATACTATTTGTCTTTGAGATTATGACTGGTTTTGCTTTATATTCACAAAGTCATGCAGGTGGAGCTATATGGACATTACTTGGCGGATGGATGTTACCTGTTTTGGGTCAAGGAATGATTCGTTTTCTTCATCACATTATTATGTGGCTGATTATAGTTTTTGTAATCATCCATGTTTATATTTCTGTGCATAACCAGCTTATTGAAAAAAATGGACTTGTTTGGTCTATTTTTAATGGTTACAAAAATTTTCAGGATAGTCACCATCATTGAAAACACTTTTAGTCGGACTTGGTAACATTTTAATGGGTGATGAAGGTATTGGGGTTCATGTAATAAACGACATTAAACAAAGGTATTCCTTTGAACCTCCTTTGGAGATATTAGATGGCGGAACACTGGGCCTCGACCTTCTTCATTTTTTTGAAGAAAAGGATGATGTGGTAATAGTTGATGCAGTCAATTTCAAGAGAGAGCCGGGTTACATAGATATATTAAGGGATGATGAAATACCATCAAAGATAAATGCAAAGCTGACAGTCCATCATATTGGGCTGTCAGACATCTTATCTGCCTTGAAAATACTTGGGAAAACACCTAAGAAAATTACCCTAATAGGCATTCAACCAGAAATACTTGATATGACCCTTGATATGACCTCTGTTGTAAAGGAAAGATTTAACGAGTTAATTGAACTTGTAATAAATGAATTAAAGGAGATTGGTCACAAATGTGTCTTGCTATCCCCTCAAAAATAATTAGCCTTGATGAGTATATGGCAACAGTGGATATTTACGGGGCAAGAAGAGATGTAAGTCTGTTGCTATTGCCAGAACCAGCAGATATAGGAGACTATGTGTTAGTTCATGCAGGCTTTGCAATCCAAAAAATAGATGAGGAGACGGCCCTTGAATCTCTCAAGTTGCTTAAGGAATACGAGGAATTGTTAGCTCAAGAAGATGCGTGTTTTAACAATTTTCAGTTTAATAACCAGTCCGATACAGGTTGATTTAACCCAAATACAGTGATAAGGATAGGGCTCCGAAATAAATAGCGATGTTTTGGCAACAGTTCTTTGCGACGGGAGCGTTAAACAGCCGCAAGTGTGTGAACCCGAAGAAACGGGGTCCCCAAAAAGTCACAAGACTTTTTGGGGTGGTAGTTGAGTTTTGCGGCCTTAGCGAAAGGAGCAGTAGAACTGTCAAAACGAACAAAAGAGAATTATCCTTATCGCTGGATCTCGGTCTTAATTATTTCTCTTGAAATCAAGGCAAATTCTTCTAAAGAAAGGGTCTCTCCCCTTCTCATGCTATCAATACCAATCTTTTCTAAAAAAAACTTGACATTTGGTATAAGAGATTTTAACGAATTTGAGAGGGTTTTCCTCCTTTGATGAAAGGCACTTTTTACAATATTAAAGAAAATCTTTTCATTTCCTACCTGAATAGGTGGTTGTTTAAACATCTCAATGTGTATGACTGCTGAATCAACTTTGGGTATTGGTCTAAAGGCACCACGAGGTATGATAAAGGCTATCTCGGGTTTGCCATAATATTGAATTGCCACAGACAGTGCACCATAATCCTTTGTATTTGGTTTTGCAGATATTCTCTTAGCAACTTCTTTTTGTAATGTAAAGGTCATGGAGATAAGATTTTTATTGCTTTTGAGCAGATTAAATATAATTGGTGTTGTTATGTAGTAAGGGATATTTGCTACTACTTTAAAGTAAGGCAATGAATTATAATTAAATTTCAGGGCATCACCTTCTACGATATTTATGTTGCCGTATTCCTTGTATCTCTCTTTGAGTTGATTTGCAAAATAACTATCAATCTCAATTGCAATCACCCTTTCAGCCTTGTTAATCAATAAATCAGTTAGTCTGCCATGACCAGGTCCTATCTCAATTACTAAATCATTATCGGTTAATCCTGACACATCAACGATTCGTCTCAAGATAGAGGGGTCAAATAGAAAGTTTTGTCCAAGTTGTTTTTTTGCCATTAGATTCCCAAAAATAGCGATAGGAAGGGCTGTTTCGGAATTTTTATAATCGACGATTTCATTTTAATTTTTCTTTATTCTTTAATAATGCAATGTCTTTTGATAAAGTTTCTCAAGATTTCTTTTATAAGGTGTCGTATAAAATTTTTCACCAACCCTTCCTACTTGATTTTATTAAGTTCTCAGTTCTATCGCTGATTTTGGGATTTTAATTTGTTTGCATAAAAAAGCTTCAAATGATAATATATACAGAATTTTTTAACAATACTAAATATTATGGCACAAATTATACCCTTTAAGGCACTCCGTTATAATCAAGACATCGTAAGTGGTAGTGATGTTACAGCTCCCCCCTATGATGTCATCTCTGAAGTTGAAAGAGAAATGCTTTATTCAAAGAGCCCTTACAACATAATTCGTATTGACTTTGCTAAGGATGAGCCTTATGACAAAGAAGACAATAAGTATAAAAGGGCAAGTAAATTACTTCATAAATGGATAAAAGAACAAATCCTTGTAAGAGATGAAACCCCTTGTTTTTATCATTATGAGGTTAATTATAAAGTTGAACAAAGGGATTATTCGCTCAAAGGGACTTTTCTATTATTTAAGATTGAAGAATTGGGTAATGGAATATATCCCCATGAACATACCCATTCTAAACCAAAGGCAGATAGACTCAACCTTATGAAACATTGCCTTGCTAATATTAGTCCCATTTTTGCCATATATAGAGGTAGTGAAAAATCAGTATTAAATAAAAGAGGTGAATTAATCTTTGAGGCAACAGATAGGGATAATTTTAAACATTTGCTTTTTAAAAATACGGATACTCAATTTAACAAGGTTTTAATAGACGACCTAAAGGACAAACCAGTTTTTATAGCAGACGGTCATCACAGGTATGAGGTAGCCCTTGAATTTAAAAGACTTGCTGATAAGGGGCTGATTGATGAGCTCAAAGAAATCAATGGTTATAGACCATGGGATTATGTGCTTATGTATCTTGTTGATGTCAATAATTCTGATGTAACTATTTTACCTACACACAGACTTGTCAGGTCTATTCCAGGGGGCAATGACATTTTAAAAAAGTTAGATAAACATTTTGATATTACAAGAATGAAATTAGATTGCCCTATAGACAACATCAAGACATCATTAGATACTCATAAGAAGAATACTTTTGGTTTATATATGGGAAATCAGGACTGGTTTTTATTAAAATACAAGGGAAATGCACTTAATCAATTACACAGTGTCTTGAGAGAAATAGACACAGTCATATTGCAGGAGTTGATTTTAAAAGAAGATCTGAAGACTGAAGACATATACTATGAAATGGACTTAAAAAAGGCTATAGATAAGATCAAAGGTGGCGATTACAAGGCATTATTTATACTTAATCCAACTCCTGTTGAAGAGGTAGAGCGGGTAGCCATTAATAGTCTTAGAATGCCACCGAAGTCAACTTATTTTTATCCAAAGCTTCTAACAGGTATGGTTATAAATGTCTTTTTCTAACAACATCAATTATTAAAAGGAGGTTCGAAATGGCTTTAAAAGTTGCTATCAATGGGTTTGGAAGGATTGGGAGGAATTTCTTTAGGACAAGTATGGGTTGTCAAGATTTCACAATTGTAGGTATTAATGATTTAACTGATGCAAAGACCTTAGCCCATCTATTAAAGTATGATTCTGTTCATGGAATTTTTAATGCAGATGTACAAGCCAAAGAAAGCTCAATAGTTGTAAATGGAAATGAAATCAAGATTACTGCGGAGAGATCTCCTGAAAATTTACCATGGAAGGATTTAGGTGTTGATGTAGTCATTGAATCAACAGGTTTATTTACAGAGAGAGAAAAGGCAGCAAAACACCTAACTGCAGGTGCTAAGTGGGTCCTTATCTCCGCACCAGCTAAAGAACCAGATATTACTGTTTGTATAGGTGTCAATGATGAGACTTTTGATCCAAAGATTCATAAAATTGTATCAAATGCCTCATGCACAACCAACTGTCTTGCCCCTGTGGCAAAGGTTCTCCACAAGGAGTTTGGGATCATAAGAGGCTTAATGACGACTGTTCATTCTTATACAAATGATCAGAGGATTCTTGACCTGCCTCATAAAGATTTAAGAAGGGCAAGGGCTGCAGCCGTATCAATGATACCTTCATCAACAGGTGCAGCGAAGGCAATAGGTCTTGTGCTCCCTGAATTAAACGGAAAGCTTGATGGATTTGCAATTAGAGTTACTACGCCAAATGTATCTGTTGTGGACCTTGTTGCAGAGTTGTCAAAGGAAACTACCGCAGATGAGGTAAATTCTGCCATGAAAAAGTGGGCAGAAGGTCCTATGAAAGGTATTTTGCAGTACAACAGTGAACCACTTGTATCAGTAGATTTTAATGGCAATCCTCATTCTTCTATCTTTGATTCAACTCTTACAAAGGTAATGGAGAAAAAGATGGTTAAGATTATATCTTGGTATGACAATGAATGGGGTTATAGTAACAGATTAAAAGATTTAGTAGGCATTATTAACAAGAGAGGCTAATATGGCTAAAAACAACAAATATTTTGAAATCAAAGACACTCTTAATAAATTAACCATTGAAGAACTTGACATAAAAGGTAAACGTGTCTTTATCAGGGTAGATTACAATGTGCCAATTGATGAAAATCTGGTCATAACCGATGACAGCAGAATTAGGTCAACATTACCAACTATTAACTATGCCATTGATGAAGGCGCAAAGGTAATACTTGCCTCCCATTTGGGCAGACCTAAGGGCAAGGTAGACCCAAAGTATAGTCTTGCACCAGTTGCAAAAAGGCTTCAACGATTGTTAAACAAAGAAGTAATCTTTATAGATAGTTGTATAGGTCCTAAGGTAGAAAATGAAGTAATGAAGATGAAAAACGGAGATGTAATGCTCCTTGAGAACCTTAGGTTTCATCCAGAGGAAGAGAAAAATGATGAAGGCTTTGCTAAGGCTCTTGCATCTTTATGTGATTACTTTGTAAATGATGCTTTTGGTGCTGCCCATAGGGCACATGCCTCAACAGCTGGAATAACAAAGTATGTGACATCTGCGGCTGGTTTTTTACTAAAAAAAGAGATTGAATATCTTAAAGGGGTAGTTAATAATCCTGTCAGGCCATTTGTGGCAATTCTTGGAGGTGCAAAGGTTTCTGGAAAGATTGGAGTTCTTGAAAATCTTGCTGATAAGGTTGATAAGGTAATTGTAGGTGGAGGTATGGCATATACTTTTATCAAGGCAAAAGGTTATGAAGTTGGTGATTCAATGGTCGAGACAGAAATGATAGATTTAGCTAGAAGAATTATAGACAAGCTAAGAGAAAATAATGTGAAATTTTATCTCCCCGTTGATAGTGTAATATCTGAGAGGATTGATCAATATTCAGAGACGAAGATAGTGCCAAATCAAGAACTACCAAAGGGTTGGAAAGGACTTGACATTGGTCCTGCCTCAGTTAAATTATTCATTGAGGCTATATCAAATGCAAAAACAATTATATGGAACGGTCCAATGGGAGTATTTGAGATAGATGCCTTTTCAAGAGGGACTATGGCTATTGCAAGGGCAGTGGCCGATGCTTATGCACTAACTATTGTTGGTGGAGGGGATACTGACTTTGCTGTGCATAAGGCAGGTGTTACTGATTCTATATCTTTCATCTCCACTGGAGGTGGCGCCTCTCTTGAATTGCTTGAAGGCAAAGACCTTCCCGGAATATCTTTATTGACCGATAAACAATAGCCTTAAAAGCCTTTTCTAAAGACAGGGAATTATCAAAATCCCCTGTCTTTAGATTTAACAAACTCTCTTTAACCCGGTATTATTTTCAATAAAATCAGTTACTATCATTTATTTATTGACAAATAAAATCTTTTTGTTTATATTACACGGCTTATGGAAAGCGATAGCTTTTTTATCAATTTATTTAAGGAGGGTAGGAAAATTGCATGCTTTAGGGACCCATCTTTTGGTTGAATTGAGAGATTGTAATTCTGACATTTTAAGAAGTCTTACCAGCGTTAAAGAAACCCTTATAACCGCAGCAAAAGAAGCCAAAGCTACAATAGTTGATGTATCTTTCCATGAATTTAATCCATTTGGTATTAGTGGGATGGTTGTTATCGCTGAATCTCATTT
>DUZI01000070.1 GCA_013349595.1 Nitrospirota bacterium | reverse complement strand
TTGGTTTTAAGAGTTCTTCTCCAATAGTTGTGTCAAGTTCAGAAACATACTTGTCAGTCTCCCATTGCATAATGTCAAAAAAGAGTTTTCTCACTAAAGAATAACCATTACTATGGATACCTGTTGATGGAAAGCCAATTATCTTGTCGCCTTCTTTGATATTTTTACTACTTATAATCTTCGATTTTTCTACAATTCCAACTACAAAGCCAGCCAAATCATACTCATCATACCCGTAAAAATCAGTCATTTCAGCAGTTTCACCACCGATGAGAGAGCAGTTGGCAATCCTGCAACCCTCTGCAATGCCCTTAATAACCTCTGATGCCTTATCGGCATTTAATCTTCCAGTAGCAAAATAATCAAGAAAAAAGAGTGGTTCTGCACCAAGGGTTAATATATCATTTACACACATTGCCACAAGGTCAATCCCAATAGTGTCATGCTTGTCCATCATAAAGGCTATTTTTAGTTTTGTCCCCACACCATCAGTACTGCTTACTAAAACTGGTTCTTTGTATCTTTTTGTGTCAATTTCAAATAATGCTCCAAAGGCACCAATATCAGTCAAAACACCTTTATGAAATGTTGATTTTGCAATAGGTGAAATAAGTCTTACAAACCTCTCTCCCTCTTGAATATCAACACCAGATTCTTTGTAAGTGAGTGATTTTGGTTTTTTATCTATCATACTTTCTCCATTTGCCAAAAAAATATTTAAAACCAAAAAAACTGAGGGGTATAGCTTTTTAAAGGGTTTGTTCAAACTTCATACTTATATCTACTGCCCTTGCTGAATGGGTTATTGCCCCAGAAGAGATAATATCTACGCCTGTAAGGGCAATATCCCTTATATTTTCAATAGTAACATTACCTGATGCCTCTACTAAAACCCTCTTATTTATAAATTTTACTGCCTCTGTCATATCCTCAAGTGTCATGTTGTCAAGCATTATTACATCTGCACCTGCCTCAAGGGCTTCTTTTACTTCATCAATATTGGTAGTCTCTACTTCAATCTTTAAAAGGTGATGGGCCTTTTTTACCCTATTTATTGCTTCCGTGATTGAACCTGCAATCTTTATGTGATTATCCTTTATAAGAATCCCATCAGATAGACAGAAACGGTGATTATAGCCTCCTGCAATCTTAACGCCATATTTCTCCATTATTCTCATACCAGGAGTAGTCTTACGAGTGTCAACTATCTTGACAGGTAACCCCTCAAGCCTTTCTACAAATTGTCTTGTAACAGTTGCAATGCCAGAAATTCTTTGTAAAATGTTTAATGAAAGCCTCTCGCACTCAAGAAGGTGTGAGGCAAATCCTTTTACATCGCCAATAATATCGCCTTTTGTTAGGGAATCACCTTCATTTCTGTAGATAGATAACTCATAATCTTTACCCCTAAAGTCAAAAACCTCTTTAACAAAAGGCATACCAGCCAGTATCATTGACTCTTTGGCGATAAATAGCGCCTTTACTTTTGTATCATCAGTAATGATTAATGATGTAGTTATATCTCCCCATGCAACATCTTCCCATAAGGCAAGTTTAATAAGCCTGCGTGATAAATCAAATGGAAACATCAGATTTTTCTATTAACCAAACCTAAAAATGCCAGTAAACCGCCTGCAATTGCACTTAGAGTAAGGGCTGATTTCCAATCAAGTAAGGTTGTCACATTGCCTTCAATATTCTTCGCTATGGTTAGAATGGAGGTGCTATTTGATGATTTGATGTTATTGGCAATAACAACCCCTGTGGCACTCTTGTCAATATTTGTATTATCCGATACAGAGATAGGGGTGAAGGAAAAATTGAGGTTATTATTTGTCCCTGCTGAAAGTATTGCCATGCTTTGATTGAGATTGAGATTGTCACCTTTTAAAATAATAGATGCCCCTTGTGTTACATCTATCCTCTCACCATCAATACTTACTGCTCCAACTTGCTGAAGTTCAATAGTCCCACCTTCAACTGAACGAACAGTGCTTTGCCTTACATTGACAAACTCAGCTTCAATTAGATTAAGGTGTCTGCCTTCTATGTCTTTGACATTTTTTTCCATTTTTTAAACCTCCTGTTAAGATTATATTGTCTTTAGCAATTTGAGATTTTCTGCTGTTTTTTCTTTTTTTGTTGACAAGGTATCAAACTTTGCCTTTTCTTTTTCTACAATCTGTTGAGGTGCATTTTTAAGAAAGTCTTCATTGGAAAGTTTCTTCTTAATAAGTACCATCTCCTTGTCAATCTTTTCAAGTTCTTTCATTAGTCTTGATTTTTCAGAATTCACATCAAGTATTCCTTCAAGAGGTATGTATATCTCCATTAAATCTCTTACTGTCACCGCAGTGCCCTTTGCCCTTTTGTATGTGCTGACTATCTCTATCTCTGAGCATTTGGCAATTTTTTTGATTGATGACATGTTTGATAAGAGCACCCTTTTTACCTCATTATTTGGAGTATTTATAATTGCCTTAATTTCTAAAGAAGGCGTAATATTCAATTCCCCTCTTATACTCCTTATGCCTGTAATAGCATTAAATAGATTTGCCATCTCTGCTTCCGAATTTACAAACTTAATTGTTGATTTAGGAAATGATGAGAGCATTATACTTGTCTTTTTGCCGAGAAATTTATTCCATAGTTCTTCTGTAACAAAGGGCATAAAAGGATGAAGAAGTAAGAGGATTTTTTCAAAGATAAAATAAAAACAGTTGACAATCTCTGTCTTTGTTAGCTTATTGTCACTATATAATTCTGGTTTGATTAATTCAATATACCAATCACAAAATTCATGCCACACAAATTGATATATGGCACTTGCAGAATCATTAAAGCGATAGGATTCTATGCCTTTTATGACCTCTTCTATGGTAAAATTAAGGCGAGTTAAAATCCATTTATTTTGAAGTCCTTTTATATCTTCTAATTTAGATGACCTGTGAAACTCCTGATAAGTTGAGATAAACTTGGCGGCATTCCAAATTTTATTTATAAAATGTCTGTAACCTTCTACCCTTTCTTCAGAAAACCTTATGTCTCTGCCATGTGCAGCAAATACAGCAAGACTAAATCTGAAGGCATCGGCACCATATTTTTCAATCATTACAAGTGGGTCAATGATATTACCCATTGATTTACTCATCTTTTGTCCCTTTGAATCTCTAACTATGGCATGGATATAGACATCTTTAAAAGGAGGTTTTCCCATAAATTTAAGTCCCATCATAATCATCCTTGCAACCCAAAAGAAGATAATATCGAAGGCAGTAACAAGAACACTTGTTGGATAAAAGTCTCTCAAATCTTTAGTATCTTCTGGCCAACCAAGGGTAGAAAAGGGCCAAAGGGCCGAAGAAAACCATGTATCTAATACATCAGGGTCTCTTATAAGATTATTGCTATTACAGTGAGGACATTTGGTTATATCAAATCTTGAACAAAGGGATTTGACAGATTTTGGCACCCTGATAATCTTTGAGTTTTTGATTATATCATCATGGCTTAGTCCTAAATCCTTACACTGAGTGTAATTACCATGGGTAATCTCTTTACCTCTTACCTTAACAGGTGAGAAAAAAGTATGTTCAATCAATTCGCCTTGTAATTGACCAGTTTCATTTTTACAGTCAGGGCAATACCAAACAGGTATTTGATGTCCCCACCAAATCTGCCTTGATATGCACCAATCTTTAATATCTCGCATCCATGCAAAGTAATTATTTTCCCACTGTTCAGGGATAAAGGAAATCTCTTTTTGCTCAACTGCCTTGATTGCCTTTTCAGCCAGGGGTGAAACATTTACATACCACTGGATAGTTTGTAATGGTTCAATAATGGTCTTACATCTATAGCAATGACCTACATTGTGGGAGTGTTTTTTTTCTGATTCAAGCAAATCCTTTTCTTTTAGGTCTTTCAGGATCAATTTCCTACATTCATGTCTGTCAAGTCCTTTATATCTAAGCCCTGCCTCTGTAGTCATCTTTCCTTCTTCATTAATTACAGAAAGGGAGGATAGATTATGCCTTTTCCCTGATGCCTCATCATTAAAATCATGGGCAGGCGTTATCTTAACTGCCCCTGTGCCAAAGTCTTTATCAACAGTATTATCTGCAATTATTGGTATTTTTCTGCTTGTTAATGGGAGATCAACCGATTTTCCTATAAAATCCTTATATCTTTCATCTTCAGGATGAACTGCAACGGCAGTGTCTCCAAGCATGGTCTCAGGTCTTGTTGTGGCGACTGTTATATGACCACTACCATCTGTAAGGGGATATTTTATAAAGTAGAGCCTCCCTTCAATCTCTTCGTGCTCTGCCTCAAGGTCGGATAGGGCTGTATGACAACGAGGGCACCAATTTATAAGCCTATTGTCTCTGTATATAAGCCCCTCCTCAAAGAGACGAACAAAGACTTCTCTGACTGCCTTTGACAGACCTTCATCCATTGTAAAACGCAAATGTTCCCAGTCACAGGATGCACCCAACTTTTTGAGTTGGTAAATAATCCTGTCCCCGTATTCTGCCTTCCAACTCCATACCCTTTGAATAAAGGCATCTCTACCAAGTTTATGACGATCTATCTTATCCTTTGCAAGAGACTTTTCTACTACATTCTGAGTTGCTATCCCTGCATGATCCGTCCCAGGCACCCAAAGGGTCTTGAACCCACTCATTCTCTTATATCTGCACAAAATATCCTGTATAGTTGCATTAAGGGCATGTCCCATGTGGAGTGAGCCCGTAACATTTGGCGGTGGAATTACTATACAGAATGTTGGAGAGTCATCAGAACCATAAGGTGTGAAGGCTTTATTATCCTGCCAGTAGTTATACCAATAATCCTCGAGTTTGGAAGGTGAATAGGTCTTTTCAAATAGTTCCATAAATTGTTGTTTCCTTGCCCCTTTTAAAATTTTTTATCGATTATAAAGATTAAATAAGGTTTTCGTTGAATTGAACTGAAATTATGCTTTTTACTCCTTTGTTATTAAATTACGGCGTTTTCCCATGACAATGTTGCAAAAGCTCAATAATGAGATTTATTCAATCTCTAAATCTTTAAAGCTCTGAGGTTATCTTTTGTATTTCCTTTTCAATAAGATTTTGAACAAGGTCTGGTATTGCATTATTTAATACAATTATAGCCCTGTCTCTAATCTGCTCTGCTACTGATTTCAATACAACCTTGGTTGCCTCTTCAACTATTTCCGTGAAAGACTCCCTCAGATTTTCTAATATACCTTCTTTCAAAGTCTCTATTACCATATCCTTAATCTCTTCATTAATAATATAGTCAATCTTTTTGTTAATGGTTTGTTTAAACAAATCAAGTACATCCTCTCTTGATGGGGTAACCAGAGAGGCTAAATCTATTGATTGAGGTACATAAACAGGCTGGACAGGTTGGCTGACCTGGCTCTGTTGAATAGGTGGTGGTGTTTGATCTTCTGGCTCTTGTTTTAAAGTATTGGCGAGGGTCTCTCCAAAGCTTATGGACTTATCTGGTTCTAAGGTTTCTTCATCATCCATAGCCTTCTCAGTTAAAAGAGCCATATCTTCAGGGGTAAAAGAAATATCCTTTGTAATATCCTCTTGTTCCTCTTCAGGTGAGGCAGGTGAAATGTCATCTAATCCTGCAAAAACCTCATCTGCCTTAGGCTCTTGTATTGATGGCTCTGGTTGTTCCTCATCCATAGGGATGTCATTGACCAAAGCCTTTACTTTGCTTATCAGCTCTTGAGACTCAAAGGGCTTGATTATAAAATCATCAGCACCATTTTTCTTTGCCAAGTCCT
This sequence comes from Nitrospirota bacterium, assembly GCA_013349595.1. GTDB lineage: Bacteria > Nitrospirota > Thermodesulfovibrionia > Thermodesulfovibrionales > Dissulfurispiraceae > DUZI01. Next base: position 2,491 of record DUZI01000070.1, on the reverse strand, counting down.
CATCAAAGGGCTCAAAGGCACCAGCAAGTAAAATTACTGGGATATGAACTGTATCTGTGTTGGCTTTTACCTTTTGACAAAGTTCATAACCATTAAGTTTTGGCATGTCAATATCTGCTAAGATAATATGAGGCTTGAAAGTAGATATCGCCTCATAAGCTTTTTCACCGTCATTGAAAGACTTTATCTGAAAGTCTTCAGGTCCCATGACAAGCTCTACCACTTTTTGAATAGTTATGCTGTCATCAGCAAGAAGTAATCTGTATCCCATTTTTACACCCTTTTTACTGTTTTATTTTTTTTCTGAAAAATCATGTCTCTTTGGTCTTCTTTTTTGTTTTATAATCTTCTATTGCCTTCTTCAATGCATCTGAACCAAGATTAGAACAGTGCATCTTTTGAGGTGGTAAACCACCTAATTCATTTGCCACAGCCTCCTTTGAAATCTGCAATGCTTCATCAATGGTCTTTCCCTTAACCATCTCTGTTATCATGCTACTTACAGCTATTGCAGCACCACAACCAAAGGTTCTAAATTTTGCATCAACTATTATGTCATTTTCAACCTTTATAAACAACTGCATGGCATCTCCGCATGTTGGATTGCCTTCCATACCAACACCATCAGCATCTGGTATCTCTCCTACATTTCTTGGGTTTGAAAAGTGATCCATCACCTTTTCTGAATACATAATGACCTCCTAATTATTTTTCCCATCCTTTCGCAAAAGGGGACATCTCTCTGAGCTTAACTACAACTTTTGGGAATTCCTCAAGCAAATAATCAATCTCCTCATCGGAATTACCTTCTCCAAGGCTAAAGACTATAGAACCTTGTGCAAGAGCAGTTGGTGTCCCTATTGAAAGTAATATGGGCGAAGACTTTAAAGCCTTTGACGAACAGGCAGAACCACTTGCAGTATATATGCCTTTCATTGCAAGCAAAAGCAACATTGCCTCACCTTCAATAAATTCTACTACAAAACTTGCATGATTATGCAGTCTCTTTTCAGGATGCCCTGTTAGATAGATATGAGGGATTTTTGTAAAGGCATCAATTACCTTATCTCTCAACCTTTGAGTATGATTCATCCTCTTTTCCATATCTCTGATCGCAATCTCTGCTGCCTTCCCCATACCAACAATGGCAGGGACATTTTCAGTGCCTGCCCTTCTGCCATTTTCCTGAATACCTCCATAGATGAGTGGCACTATCCTCACCCCTTCTCTTATATACAATGCTCCAGCACCTTTGGGACCATAAAATTGATGAGCAGACATACTTAGGGCATCAATATTTAATTCATTTACATCAATCGGTATGTTTCCAGTTGTTGCTACCGCATCAGTATGAAACAATATATTATGCTCCTTTGCAATAGTAACTATCTCTTTTAATGGCTCAATAGTACCTATCTCACTACTTGCATGGATTATTGAAATAACCGTTGTTTCTTTTGTTATAGAGCTCTTGACAACCTCTGGGCCAACGATTCCATATTTATCAACAGGCAGGTATGTAACAACAAAACCACTCTTTTCAAGAAAACGTGCCGAATTGAGTATAGAGTGGTGTTCAACCTTTGAAACCATTATATGTTTACCATTTGCCTGCCTTGCTAAGGCAAGACCGCGAAGTGCAAAATTATTTGACTCTGCCCCGCTTGAGGTAAAGACTATTGTTGAAGGCTTAGCCTTTATTAATTTTGCAGTTGCCTCCCTTGCTTTTTCTACAGCATCTCTTGCCTTACCCCCGAGCTCATATAAACTGAGTGGATTACCGTATTCTTCCTTGAAATAGGGCATCATTGCTTCTAAAACATCAGGATGAAGAGGATTTGTCGCCACATGGTCAAAATAACATTTCATATTATTGCTCCTTTTTATTAATCAGTATCCAAAAAAAGTAATTCCTCATTCAGATATCAGCGTAACCATTCTATTGTTTCTGAGAATTTACGGTCTTTTTCACATAAAATTTATAATAATCTTCGTCCTCATCTAACCCAATAAATTGATTCCCTGTTTTTTCACACCAACCAGGTATATCTTCAAGGGCACCGTCATAATCGGTTAGTATCTCAAGGATTTGACCCTTATCAATTTTTTTTATCATCTCATCAAGCTTCAATAGGTGCATGGGGCACATCATATAGACTACATCAGCAGTAACATCTGCCTTTACATTGCTAACAAATTTCATAATAACAGGTTATTTAATATCTCCTTTGATTAGATGATTGAGTGTGATTGTCTTTAAGAAATCTTCAATTTGATTCCCCAGTGCCTTCCATAACAAATGAGTCACACATTTATCAACCCTCACACATCCTTCTGATGGGTCAAGGCATGAGGTTATAGCAAAAGGACCCTCTAATTCAGACAGGATTGAAGATATACTTATTTCCTCTGGTGCGCAGCTAAGCAAATACCCTCCCCCTGGACCTTTTTTGCTGGTTATAATACCTGCCTTTCTTAATTGATTTAAAAT
>DUZI01000069.1 GCA_013349595.1 Nitrospirota bacterium | reverse complement strand
TTCATTTTTAATAATTACACTTGGAGCCTTTAATTCAATCAGTCTTTTTAGCCTATTGTTTCTATTTAATATTCTTCTATATAAATCATTTAAGTCAGAAGTAGCGAATCTGCCTCCATCAAGTGGCACAAGTGGTCTTAAATCTGGAGGCAATACTGGGATTATGTCCAGTATCATCCACTCTGGCTTGTTATCTGACTTTAAGAAGGACTCAACTACCTTAAGTCTCTTTGAAAGTTTTTTCTTCAATCCGAGTGAAGAAATGCTTTCTATCTTATCCTTGAGATCCTTGCCTAATTTAATTAAATCAACCCTTTTCAAGATTTCTCTGACTGCTTCTGCTCCCATGCCAGCTTTGAATTTGTTACCATATTCTAAAAACTTTTTCTTATATTCTTCTTCTGATAATAATTGCTTTTCTTGCAGTGGTGTTTCCCCAGGGTCAATTACAATGTATTCTTCAAAGTATAATACCTTTTCGAGATTTCTCATTGTCATATCAAGGAGTGTCCCAATCCTACTCGGTATGCCCCTAAGAAACCAAACATGTGCCACAGGAGTAGCGAGTTCAATATGACCCATTCTTTCTCTTCTAACCTTTGATTGAATGACTTCAACGCCACATTTATCACATATTACACCCCTATGTTTCATCCTTTTGTATTTGCCACAAAGACATTCCCAGTCCTTTACAGGTCCAAAAATCTTTGCACAGAAAAGTCCATCGTGTTCAGGCTTGAAAGTGCGATAATTAATGGTTTCTGGTTTTTTTACCTCTCCATGACTCCATTCTCTAATTCTGTCAGGTGAGGCGAGTTTTATCCTTATCGTATCAAAATCTTTTGGATTTTTAGGCTTTTGAAAGAGTTGGTAGATGTCTTCTATCAATTATTTCCCTCCAATTTTCTCTTTTTCTCCAGCAGCTCAACATCAAGACAAAGACTCTGGAGTTCTTTGATTAAAACATGAAAAGATTCAGGTACACCTGGTTCTAATACAGGATCACCTTTTACAATTGCATCATAAATCCTTGTCCTTCCGCTAATATCATCACTCTTTACAGTAAGAAATTCCTGAAGAGTATGTGTTGCACCGTAGGCTTCAAGCGCCCAGACCTCCATCTCTCCAAGCCTTTGACCTCCAAACTGTGCCTTCCCACCAAGTGGTTGTTGGGTAACAAGGGAATAAGGACCAATTGACCTTGCATGAATCTTATCTGCAACAAGATGATGAAGTTTCAACATATACATACAACCTACGGTTACAGGTCTTTGGAACTTTTCACCTGTCCTTCCATCATAGAGTTCAACCTGTCCTAATGGTATCTTGTCGTCGAGTTGATTAGCCTCTTTTAAAAGCTCTTTTATTTCCTTCTCTGATGCCCCTTCAAAAACAGGTGTGGAGACATATTTTTTCAAACTCATTGCAGCCCAACCAAGATGAGTTTCTAAAATCTGTCCAATATTCATCCTTGAAGGCACTCCAAGAGGATTAAGAACTATATCAACAGGTCTTCCATCTTTAAGAAAAGGCATATCTTCTTCAGGTAATATCATAGATACAACACCTTTATTCCCATGCCTACCCGCCATCTTGTCTCCCACTTGAATCTTTCTTTTCATTGCTATGTAAACCTTTACTATTTTATTGACTCCTGGGGGTAATTCATCACCTTTTTTAATCCTTTCAATCATATCATTGTATTGTGTTTCAAGCAATTTAATCTTAGAAGTGATGTCATTATTGAGTTCCTCAATCTTGTGCTTCAAGTTTATATCTTCTATTTTAATCTTTGTTAATGCATCATCTTTCACCTTTAAAACTTGTGTCTCTGTCAGTTTTTTACCTTTAGGGCACAAAATATCTTTTGTCTTTGAATCTTTAACATCTTCTAAAACCTTCTGTCCCACAAGTAATTGTCTAATGGTTTGAGATTTTATCTCTTTTAATATCTTAATTTCTTCAGACATATCTCTTTGAAGTCTTGTTATTTCATTTGACTCAATATTCTTTGTCCTTTCATCCTTTTCTATGCCCTTTCTTGAGAGAACTTTGACATCAATAACAGTTCCTTCTATTCCCGGTGGCACATAAAGACAACTTTCTTTAACATCATCTGCCTTATCTCCAAAGATTGCCCTGAGTAGTTTCTCCTCAGGACTAAGCACTTTTTCTCCCTGTGGTGTAACCTTGCCAACTAATATATCTCCAACTTTTACCTCTGCCCCAATTCTTACAATCCCACTTTCATCAAGATTTTTTAATGCTTCTTCTCCAACATTAGGTATGTCTCTTGTTATCTCCTCTTGTCCAAGCTTTGTATCCCTTGCCTCTACCTCAAATTCCTCAATGTGTATAGAAGTATAAATATCATCTTTTACAAGACGCTCACTAATAAGTATTGCATCTTCAAAATTATAACCACCCCAAGGCATAAAAGCCACAAGAACATTTTTTCCGAGTGCTAATTCTCCCAATTCAGTTGCAGGACCATCAGCTAACACATCATCTTTTTCAACCTCATCACCGACATTGACTATTGGTCTCTGATTCATACAGGTAGCTTGATTTGATCTTTGAAATTTTACAAGATTATAAATATCAACTCCACAGGTTCTATCCTTTGCCCTTACCACAATTCTTGTAGCATCTACACTTGTTACTATTCCAGCCCTCTTTGCCAGAATAAGCCACCCCGAATCGCGAGCAACTACCTTTTCCATTCCCGTACCAACAATAGGGGCTTCAGGAAGGAGTAACGGCACGGCCTGTCTTTGCATATTTGAACCCATCAAAGCCCTATTTGCATCATCGTTTTGTAAAAAAGGTATTAGTGCAGATGATACACCTACAATCTGCCTTGGAGACACATCCATATATTGAACTTCTTTAGGCTGAACCATCTTAAAGTCTCCGCCTACACGAGCAGATACAGCATCACCTATAAGAAAGCCATCTTTATCAATTGTAGTTGTGGCTTCAGCTATAACATAGCTCTCACCTTCTATAGCCGATAAATATTCTATTTTGTTTGTTATTCTGCCATTTTCCACCTTTATATAAGGAGATTCAATAAATCCATAATCATTAATTTTTGCATAAGTGGCAAGAGAAGTTATTAGTCCTATATTTGGGCCTTCAGGGGTTTCTATTGGACAAATCCTCCCATAATGAGTAGTGTGGACATCTCTGACCTCAAAACCAGCACGTTCTCTCGTTAAACCACCAGGACCGAGTGCAGATAATCTTCTCTTATGTGTTATTTCTGATAATGGATTAGTCTGATCCATAAATTGACTTAACTGACTTGAGCCAAAAAATTCCTTAATTGCAGAAATAACTGGTTTGGCATTAATGATATCATGTGGCATAGCTGTATCAAGCTCCGTAAGTGTCATCTTTTCTCTTATTGTTCTCTCCATCCTCACTAAACCAATTCTAAGCTGGTTTTCCATTAACTCACCAATTCCTCTTACTCTTCTATTTCCTAAATTATCTATATCATCAACCTCACCTTTGCCTGTCCGTAAATTAAGTAAATACCTTACTATTTCAACAACATCTTTAGTTGTCAATACACGAAGATCAATGGGGATATCAAGTCCCAATTTTCTATTTAGCTTTAATCTTCCCACTGGGGACAGATCATATCTTTTTGGATCAAAAAACAAACTATTAAAAAGTTCCTTTGAAGAATAAATTGTTGCAGGTTCTCCAGGTCTCAGTTTTTTGTAGATTTCTTTTAAAGCATCTTCTTGAGAAGACATTTTATCTGTATTAAGAGTTTCTCTTAACGATGGAAGATAATTAAGATTGTCAATAAACAAAAGCTCTAAAGTGTCTATCTTAACAGATAGTATTTTTTCAAAGACTTCCTTAGTTATTTCCTTATTGCTGTCTATAATGACCTCACCAGTTTTTGAATCAACAATATCTCGTAAAGTTACTCTACCAATAATTTCTTCAATACCTATTGGTATTGATTTAATACCTGCACTTTCCATCTTTCTTAATGCAAATTTTGTTATCTTATTGCCACTTTTGACAATTATTTCTTTTCCATCAGGTGTAATTATATTGTCTGCAACTCTTATACCAACAAGCACTTCACTTATTGGTCGTGTCCAGTTACCATTACTGTCAAGCTCTACCTTTTCAATAGGATAAAAGGTCTTTAATATCTCTTCATTTGTATAACCAAGTGCCTTTAAAACAACCGTTGCAGGCAATTTGCGTCTTCTATCTATACGAACAAATAATATATCTTTGGAGTCAAACTCAAAATCAAGCCAAGAGCCTCTTACAGGTATAACACGAGCTGTGTATAATAATCGACCACTTATATGAGTTTTACCTTTATCTGGTGCGAAATATACTCCTGGTGAACGATGTAACTGACTAACAATTACCCTCTCAACACCATTTATTATAAAACTCCCTGTCTCAGTCATAATAGGCAATTCACCTATATAAACCTCTTGCTCTTTTGATTCCTTATAAATCTTGTTTCCTTTTTCATCTTTTTCAAAAATATTGAGTTTGACATTAATCCTAAAAGGTGATGCATAAGTAAGACCCTTTTCAAGACATTCACGGGGTGTAATCTTTGGTTCCCCTATGCTGTATGATAAAAAGTCTATAGAAGCAGTGTCATTGTAATCTGTAATTGGAAAAACACTTTTAAAGGCGGCTTGCAGTCCCTCATCAAGCCTCTTGTCAGCAGGGACATCCTTTTGTAAAAACCTTGCAAAAGACCCTCGCTGAAACTCTATTAAATATGGTGGGTCTATGTTAACAGGTAGTTTGCTAAAATTTATCCTCTCTCTTAATACGTTAGCCATTGGCTCTCCTTATGAACTGAATGAAAAGTTTAAAAAATAAGTGAGAAGTTTCATAAAACTTCTCACTATCTATAAAAAATAACTATAATCAAATACTTATTATTATTTTACTTCAACCTTTGCACCTTCAGCTTCAAGTTTTGCCTTTATAGCGTCAGCTTCTTCTTTGCTTACACCAGTCTTAACAGGCTTAGGAGCGTTATCTACTAAATCCTTAGCTTCTTTGAGACCTAAACTTGTGAGCTCTCTAACTACCTTTATTACCTGTATCTTTTTATCTCCTGCAGATGATAGAATAACATCAAAACTAGTCTTTTCCTCAACCTCAGGAGCAGCAGGACCAGCAGCAGGTGCTGCTGCTACAGCAACAGGAGCTGCCGCAGTTACCCCATATCTTTCCTCAAACTCTTTGATAAACTTTGACAGTTCGATAACTGTCATGTTGTCAATAAAATTAAAAACCTCTTCTTTTGTAACAGCCATTAATAAACCTCCTATTTTATTCGCTTTTTTTGTTTTTTAGGGCTTCTAATAAATACATAAATTTACTAATCGGTGCACTAAAAGCACATGCTAATTTAGAAACAGGAGCTTGAATAGTGCCAGCAAGCATACCAAGCAAGACTTCTCTTGATGGTAATTTTGAAATAACTTTAAGATCTGTAAGACTTAAAAGTGAACCATCTATGATTGCACATTTTATCTTTAGCTTTTCATTTTTATCAGCAAAATTAAGAATCTCCTTAGCAATCTCAATTGGATTTTCATAGTTTAATGCAATCCCCGTTGGTCCAACAAAAAAATCAGTTGCCTTTTCTGCTACAGTTCCTTTTGATGCCTTAACTGCAAGGGTATTTTTGATGACCTTATATTCTCCACCCTTACTCCTTAAGGTGTCTCTCAAAGATGACATCTCTGACACGGTAAGACCCTTAAAGTCAGTAACTATGACTGCCTTAGCCTTTAAAAAACGTTCAGACAACTCTTCTACTTGGCGGGTTTTCTTTTGCTTGGTAACCAGAAGTCTCCTCCTTTCTCAGAGACAGTACCTTGAATGAGTACTTAACTGCAGTTAGTTATGCAGATGTCTTTGTCTCGGCAGGCGGTTATAACCTTTAATAATCTAATAACCTGCTGTCTCTGACAATTTATTACAGACAAAGTCTGTTTATGAAATCTTTAACTTTGTTAAATCTATCTTTATACCAGGACCCTGTGTAGTGCTAACCGTCAATTTTTTGAGATATTTACCTTTTGAAGAAGATGGTTTTGCCCTCACTACTGCTTTCAATACTGCTATAGTATTTTCAATTATCTTATTATTATCAAAAGATAGCTTCCCAACAGGAATATGTAGAATACCACCCTTTTCAGCTTTGTATTCTACCTTACCAGCTTTAATCTCTTGAACAGCTTTTGCAATATCAAAAGTAACCGTCCCGAGCTTTGGATTGGGCATCAAACCCCTTGGACCAAGAATCTTTCCAAGTTTTCCAACCATACCCATTACTTCAGGTGTTGCAACAGCCTTATCAAAATCTAACCATCCTTTCTGTATCTTCTCGACTAAATCTTCCGCACCAACAAAGTCAGCTCCTGCATCTCTTGCCTCTCTTTCCTTTTCTCCTTTAGCAAAAACAAGGACCCTTACTGTCTTACCAGTACCAAAAGGAAGGACAACAGTACCTCTAACCATTTGATCCGATTTACGAGGATCAATGCCAAGATTTATTGCTAAATCAACTGTCTCATCAAACTTAGCAATAACATGACTCTTTAAAAGTCCAACTGAATCTTCAAGAGAATATTCCTTTAGAAGATCTATCTTATCTTTTAAGTTTTCAAGTTTTTTCCCCATTTATACCTCCTGGTTTAATTAATCTCTTATTTCAACGCCCATACTTCTTGCTGTCCCTTTAATTATATTTACTGCTGAAGCAAGGGTAGTTGTATTGAGATCACTCATTTTGTTCTTTGCAATCTCAATTACCTGTGCCTGTGTTAGATAGCCTACCTTTTCTTTATTAGGAACACCAGAGCCTTTAACAATATTACAAGCCTTTTTAATAAGTTCCGATGCAGGAGGTGTCTTTAAAACAAATGTAAATGACCTATCTTTATAGATACTCAGCACTACAGGAACAAGAGTATCACCCATACTTTGAGTTTGAGCATTAAATTGTTTGCAAAACTCCATTATGTTTATGCCATGGGGTCCTAAAGCAGGACCTACTGGAGGCGCAGGGTTTGCTTTTCCAGCAGAAATCAAAAGCTTTACCTGAGCGGTTAATTCTTTTTTAGCCATTTTATTCCTCCATAATTATATTAATTTTTTTCAACTTGATTGAAGGAAAGCTCAACAGGTGTCTGTCTTCCAAATATACTTACCATTACCTTTACTCTCCCATGATCCATGTCAACTTCATCTATAATACCAACAAAATTATTAAAAGGACCGTCTATTATTTTTACATGATCATTTTTGTTAAACTGACTTTGAATAGCAGGTGTTGGACCTTTTTCTATTTGTTGAATTATTAGCTCAATCTCATCATCTGAGACAGGCACGGGTTTTAGTCCACCAACAAAACCAGTTACCTTCATTGTATTCTTTATAAATAACCACATCTCATCATCAAGTTCCATCTCAACTATTATGTAACCTGGATAGAATTTTTTATCCGTTTCCCTTTTAGTTTTACCTTTTAATAATATAAGTTTTTCTTTTGGAACTAGGATACGGCCAATTTTGTGATCAAAACCTTTTAGTTTAGCCTTTTCTTCTATTGTGAGTTTTACTTTATCTTCAAAACCTGAATAAGTGTGCACTACATACCACTTCATTGACATTTTATTTACCTTTTTTTACTTTTCATAAATAGTAAATTTATCTAACAATAACTGATATTATCTTTGAAAGGCTTATATCTACCATACCGAGAAAGATAGAAACTATAAAAACAGTTATTATAACAACCCATGTAGAACCAATTAATTCTTCCCTTGATGGATAATTAACCTTTTTTGCCTCTAATTTAACTTCACTAAAAAAGTTCTTGATTTTTTGAAGCATTGTTCCTTCCTTGTAGAAACATAAGGCAGGCCAGGAGGGATTTGAACCCCCACCCCTCGGATTTGGAGTCCGATGCTCTCGCCGTTAGAGCTACTGGCCTATTGAAAAACATATTAAGCCTTTGTTTCCTTGTGATTTGTGTGTTTCCTGCAACTTCTACAATATTTTTTTAATTGTATTTTATCGGTCGTATTCTTTTTATTTTTCATACTTGAATAATTCTTATTCTTACAATCTGTGCACTGAAAAAGTATTATATCTCTCATAGTTATTACCCCAGGACCTCAGTAACAACACCAGCACCTACTGTCCTTCCTCCCTCTCTTATCGCAAACCTCAACTCCTTCTCCATCGCTATCGGGGCTATCAACTCTACTGACACTGTCACATT
>DUZI01000068.1 GCA_013349595.1 Nitrospirota bacterium | reverse complement strand
TTTGTCATTAAAAGGAAGGGTAACCGAAAAATATCTTCCCTATTATTTGAGATGGGTTTCTGAAGGCTATCGCTTTCTTGAGGTTCCACCAAATCAGCCTGTTACTAATGAGCAAAAGATTCAATTTCTTAAGTATTTAGCTAAAAATATGACTGGCAAGTAAATCAGGCTGATAATGCTCTTAGGCTTTACAGCTATTTTCTTTCTTATGAGAATTCAGACAAACTAGACGAAACTTCTGAAAAATTGATTAAAGACTTGAAGGCTATCGAGAAAAAAGCATTAGAGGCTATCAGGTTTCGTCACAGGTCATACAGCACTGAAAAAACTTACATCACATGGCTCAAGCAATTTCAAAGCTTTGTCAAAAGCAAAGATTTAAGTAATCTTGATGCCAGAGATATTCAGGATTTTTTAAGCTATCTTGCCGTTGAAAGAAAGGTCTCTTCTTCAACTCAAAATCAGGCATTGAACGCTCTTATTTTTGTTTATCGCCATGTCCTTGAAAGGGACATAGAAGATCAGATCTATTCTGTTAGAGCTCGGCAGAAAAGGCGTATTCATGTGGTATTGACTGTAAAAGAGGTCCATGCTCTTGAGAATAATCTGTTGCTGGTATTGCATAATTAGTCCTCCTTTGGTTCATTTCTTAACTTTACCACTTACCAAAAGAGTTACCTATTTGCTGAACATGAACAACCGTCCCATTAATCTAAAAGTTGCTTCTACACTATGAATGTCGCAATCTCTTCTTAATGAGGTCTTCTTTCCTACCCTACAACTTAAAAACATATTTTTTTAGTGCATTGGATTCAAGAAACTCTAGTATTTCTTGGAAAGTATTTATCTAATGAGTATAATACAACTCTTTGAATGTAGCAAGAGTATCTATAGATAACAAAAATACAGAGTCAACATACATATCATACTGTCAGAGATTTTCCGATAGATTAAAGGCAGTTTTTGAAGAATACAAAGAAAGATGGGAAGAACTTGCCAGAGAACTTGAGGCATTAAGAAAATCTCTTAAAAAAGGAAGAGCAGAAGAACAAAATTTCGGCTTTGATTCAGAAGAGGGAACTGCCATTTCTCGGATTACTAAGGAAAGAGATTTTTGGAAAAAGACAACTTACTGAGTTATCTGAAAGTGAACTTAATTGGATTGTGAGCTTAACTACGAATTTACTTGAGCTTTTGTAAGGAGGGAGATTAAGTTGATTGACTTCTGGGAGAGTTCTCAGAAGCAGAAAAAGTTAAAATCCTACATAGTCGCACATTTACTAAAAAATCTGTCTTTTGGATATTCTAAAAACAAAGACATAGATAGAGAAGATTTAGCAACCTATAACGCAATTGGCGAAAAATCAATTTTTAGCAAGAGAAACGAAATTGCTCAGAAAATAATAGAGCTTGCATACCACATCTACGGAAAAAGGTGAAATATGAAAATAGATAAACTTATATGCAGTAAAAGGAAAACCATAGCACTTCAAATAACCGACGAGGCAAAGCTCATTGTGAGGGCACCTTATCGTGTAAGTGAGGGTGTTATAACGAAGGTTATCAATAAACACAAAAAATGGATTGAAAATAAGAAAAAGGATATAGAACAACGACTAAATACTTATCGTCCTAAGGAGTTTGTAAATGGCGAGGGATTTTTATATCTTGGGATTTCATACAAACTACAGATTGTGGAAAAGCAGGATAAGCCAATTATTTTTGAAAATGTTTTTTATCTAAGAAGAGATTGCCTGCCTAATGCAAGGGATTTGTTTATTAAATGGTATAAAAAAGAGGCTTACAACAAGATTAGAGAAAGGGTTGAGTTTTATGCAAAACAGAGGGGTTTTAAATTCAACACAGTAAAGATATCCAATGCATCAAAAAGGTGGGGTTCATGTTCATCTAAGGGAAACTTAAACTTTTCCTGGCGACTGATAATGGCGCCTTTAACAGTGATAGACTATGTGGTTATTCACGAACTTGCCCACATTGAAGTGAAAAACCACTCTAAAAGATTCTGGAACATTGTAAAAATCATGATGCCTGATTATGAGAAGCACAGAGCTTGGCTTAAACTCTCTGGCTACTCTCTAAATTTATGATTTTTAAAAAAATACCATAGATGAAGTGAGTATCAAAGGGATCTATTTGAGAACTCAAGGGTAGTAATTTTGTTTTTCTGTGGCGAACTTAATATATCCAGATAAATCCCAATAGAAGAAATGTTTTGCTAATTAATTTTGATGTATAATTTTTTTTCTATTCTCTTCATTTGTACCGATTCTTTAGGGCTTTTTTCATGATCATAACCTAAAAGATGAAGCAAGCCATGTATAATTAGTCTTAGAATTTCATCCTTAAAATCAACCCCCTGATCATAAGATTGTCTCATTGCTTGAGTAGCACTTATCACAATATCTCCAAGTTGGATAGGAAAATTATTTGTATATAAGCTACTTTGAAATTTTTCTATATAAGCAAAAGATAACACATCCGTAACATAGTCCTTATTTCTGTAAGTTCTGTTTAATTCCTTTATTTTTTTGTCACTAACAAAAATGACACTTACCTCTAAATTACTAATATCTAAAGGCAAAGGAAAATTTTTCTTGGCAATAGAAATAAAATATTTATATTCTATTAAATTCTGAAGCTTAACTTTAAAAAACATCCTATCAATAAAAAAAGCCCTTTGTTTGTTAATCAAGTTGACAATCATATTTACTAACTTATTACAATTAATAAAATTGTTTGCTATGCTTTTTCATTAGACAAGGCCTTTACTGTTTCAGGATACTGTATCCTTTTATGAAAAATACTTGTAAGTATATATGTGAATTTCTTTTTAATCTCAGACATATCTCTAAGTGTCAATTCACATTCATCAATTTGTCCATCAAGAAATATATTGTTTATAATCCTTTCTACAAGGGCAGAGATCCGTGAAGGTATTGGTTCTATCAATGTTCTTGATGCTGCCTCTACTGCATCAGCCATCATCACAATAGCAGCAACCCTTGTTTGTGGTTTTGGTCCGGGGTAACGAAAATTTTCTTTGGATAGAGTGAGGGTGTCACCTTGTTCAAGTGCCTTTTGATAAAAATATGTTATTAGACTTGTCCCATGATGTTGTTGAATTATCTCAATAACTGCAGATGGCATCTTATGTTGTTTTGCCAGTTCAATACCTTCTTTTACATGAGAGATTAGAATCATACTGCTCATGTGAGGAGACAACTTATCATGCTTGTTTACCGAATCAGTCTGGTTCTCAACAAAATATTCAGGTATTTTTGTTTTTCCAATGTCGTGATAATATGCAGCAACCTTTGCGAGGAGAGGATTTGCACCTACAGCTTCTGCCGCTGTCTCTGCAAGATTTCCAACAATTATACTGTGATGATATGTTCCGGGTGCAGAAATCATGAGGTTTTTCATCAGGGGGTGATCAAGGTCTAACAACTCCAGAAGGCTTATGTCTGTTGTGACTGAAAAAAAGTATTCAATTATGGGTAGCAAAATTGATGTTATAGAAGCAACTACAAGTCCTGAAAATATGGAAAAGATCAATGTGTTAATAATGATTCGTTCACTTATAACCTCAGTTATAAATAAAAAAGAGATAAACGATGTAACAATATTAATAAGACTAACATATAAACCTGCTTTTACAAATACTGTTCTTTTCTTACACCTAATTACACAAAAGGCACCTGTAATACTACCCACAAAGGCAAAGAGTATGTATGATGGGTTTCCTAACCATAATCCTAAAATAATACTGATGATGAAGGAAAAAAAAATGGCCGTATGAAAGTCAAAGACAAGTGTTATAAGCACTGCACCAATAGGCACAGGGATACCGTAGATATAAGAGAGACCATCACCTAAATCAAGCCCTCTGGTAAGAGCATCTAACAAAACACTAAAAAGTTTTATTATCCCAAGTGATCCTATAAAAATCAAACCAAGTAGGAAAAGCATCTTTGGATTTCTGATATAGAGGGGTTTATACCTCATCACATCTTTACAAAATACATAAAGGATAATTACAGAGACAAAGAAAATACCAGCAAACTTGTTTATACCATGACCATCATACATTATAAATGCTGACAGTAGAGAGATACCTAATAATGTTACAAAGAGAATATATTGTTTTGATAAATATAGCTTTATTGAATTAACGAATATATGTATATTTTTAAATTTCTTGTCTAAATCAATTTTCATTAGCTTTTTTTTCATACCTTTCGTAAGCCTTCACTATCTCTTGCACAAGTCTATGTCTTACAACATCTTTATCAGTAAAGGTTACAATCTTAATATCTTCAATATGACTACATATTTTCAATGCCTCCACCAATCCAGAAGCCCTACCTGAAGGCAAGTCAATCTGGGTTATATCCCCTGTGATGACTGTCTTTGAACTAAAGCCAAGTCTTGTAAGATACATCTTCATTTGTTCAGTTGTTGTATTTTGAGCTTCATCAAGGATTATAAAAGAATCGTTAAGAGTCCTTCCCCTCATAAAGGCAAGTGGTGCTATCTCTATAACACCTTTTTCAATGAGTTTTGTAGCCCTATCTATGTCAATCATATCAAAGAGTGCATCATAAAGCGGACGAATGTAAGGACTCACCTTATCTGCTATGTCTCCGGGTAGAAACCCTAACTTTTCTCCAGCCTCTACAGCAGGCCTTACAAGAACAATCCTTGAAACCCTCTTTGAAAGATAGGCGTTAATGGCCATCGCCATTGCAAGATAAGTTTTGCCTGTTCCAGCAGGTCCTATCCCAAAGACTACATCATATTTATCAATAGAATCCATGTAAATTTGCTGTGTCCTTGTCTTTGGGATTATGAATCTCTTCTTTGAGGCAATGCTTATGCCTCTATCAAAGAGTTTGTGCAAAGATACCTCATTACCTTCCAGAATATCTCTTGAAATGGCATTGAGGTCTTCAGGTTTGACAAGATATCCCTTTTGGTTTATATCTCGTATCTCAGTGATTAACTTTTGTGCATGATAAATGGATGGTGTTTCACCTTTGATAAAGAGCTTGTCTCCCCTTATTCCGATGGTAACTGATAGGATGTTTTCTAATGCTTTCAATGTCTTGTCTGCTGCACCATGAATAAGAGGATAGTCAGATTCGTGGTCAAGTATTATATCAAGGGTCTTCGTAGTTGAATCTCCTGATTATTATTTTAAAGTAACAAAACCCTTCAGTCCAGTCTTTTTTTCATACAAGATAAGTTGTTTGTCAGCTTCTCTTTTGCTTTCAAAAGAACCCGATCTTACTCGGTAATAAACACCCTCTTTACCTTTATCAACTATATAAGCTGACACCCCCTTTGAAGTTAAGCTTTTTTTGAGTTCTTCAGCACCTTGAATATTTGGAAAGGCTCCAAATTGTATTGTGTATAGCTTGGTTTGTTGTTTTGTATTTTTTACAACTTTTTTTTCAGTTGTGACAGGTAGTTTTTGAGGTTTTTCATCAGGCTTGTTCTCTGGTTTTGGATTAGGCGATATATCTTCTTTTTCAATTCTTTGTTTGCCAATTTGCTTACTAAAGTTTTTCTCTTGATTTTCTTCTTTTTTAATCTCTATGGGAGGGGGTTCTTTGTCAATTTTTTTCCCCTCAATATTTGTTAGTTTCTCATTATTGTTTAAAGTTGTTACAGAAGGTGGCGGTAGAGGGGGCACTTGTTGGTTTTCAGTCTTAGGTGTTGATTCAAGGACTCTCTTTTCCTCAAGGATTTTTTTGGGTGGTTCTACAACTTGTTCTAAATCAGCAACACCTGATTGACCTGTCTTAAATCCAATAAAATAACCAAGTCCTAAACTAATAAGGACAATCAAGACTGCCCCACCAATTACAGAACTTCTGTTTAAAAGCAATATTGAATTTTTTGTTTGATCTTTAAGCCTCATAAATGAGCATAGCATCACCATAAGAAAAAAATCTATAATCATTTTCAATGGCTATTTGATAAACCCGTCTTGTCTGTTCTATACCTAAAAAGGCTGATACGAGCACAAGTGGAGTAGAGCATGGAAGGTGGAAGTTAGTAATAAGTCCATTCAATATCTGAAATTTAAAAGTTGGATAAATAAACAAATCCGTAGTTCCTCGTATGGAACCATTTTTAGAAGAAAGTAGTTTGTAATTATCTGAGAAAAACCCCTCTAAAGTTCTTGTTGTTGTGGTGCCTACAGCTATTATCCGCCTCTTTTCATTCTTGTAATCCTTTATCTTTTCAATGAGGGTAGTTTTTATCTCAAAGTGTTCTTCTAACATCTTGTGAGATGATATTTCTTGAGACTTAACAGGCATAAAAGTGCCTTTACCTACATGAAGTGTAATGAACTCAAATTCTACACCACGCATCTTTAAATCATCTATTATTTGTTGAGTAAAATGAAGCCCTGCAGTAGGTGCTGCGATAGAACCATCATGTTTTGCATAAATTGTCTGATAATCTAATTTATCTCTTTCATCTGGAATTCTTTTTATATAAGGAGGTAAGGGCATCAATCCATATCTTGAGACTATTTCATCAAAGGGCTTTTCAAAAGACATGGTCTTTATTAAATTCTTCTCATCATAGTCAATAAAGGCTTCATTTTCATTCCCTATAAGGACTTTGCCCTTATAACTACCTTTACATAATATTTCCCATTTACCCTGATTGATTTCTCTAACAAGTATTAAATCAATCTTTCCTCCTGATGGTTTCCTTACAATGAGTCTTACAGGCATAACCTTTGAGTCATTCATGATTATCATGTCACCCTTATTTAAAAAATCACCTATTTGATGAAATAAAATATGATCAATCTTACCAGACTTATTAGTTACTAGCAGTTTTGATAAACCCCTTTTATTTTGAGGACGTATTGCTATTTGATCAAGCGGTAAGTCAAAGAAAAAATCATTTTTCTTCATAAACTTCTATGTTAGTCCCAGGATAAAAGAAAGATAATATTTCTTTATAATTTTTCCCCTTTTTAGCAAGGTCTAAAGCAGTCCACTGACACATACCAACTCCATGTCCATAACCTCTACCTTCAATTATAAGCGTGTCATCCTCCCTCATAATACTTGTGATTAAAGTGCTTGGCAATCTATCCCACCCAAGTAATCTTCTTAAATCCTTAGCAGGAAAGTAGCTTTCATTATTCTCTTTTTGTATTTTAAAATTTCTCACCCGATTACTCGCTGTAAAAGAATCAATGGTTATATTTTTAATACCCTTTATTTGTATAGCATTTTCAATCTCTTCAATGGGTATCCTCCTTTCCCAAACATGGTAAGGAGATAATTCACTTGAGGTCTCAACTGGTATAAGATATGGATAACCACGTTGAAAGATTTCAGAGGCTTCCTCTGTCTTGCCACCACTTGTAGAATGATAGTAGGCGATTATTGGTTTGCCCTCAAAGGCTATTATCTCACTCTTGGTATCATCAACTGCCTTTGATATACTTTCTGAAACATTACCAGACTTGTAAACTTGGTGCATCACAGAAGATGATACATGATATTTGATAGGTTTCTGCACAGGCCCATATTTTATCTGAAATAGTGCATATGTTCTTGCAGCAACTGACTGAGCCTTTAATGCTTCTATCTCCCAGTTGCTACCCATTTCCCCTGCAACGACACCTTTGATATATTCTTCAAAAGGTATCTCATTTACTAAATACAGACCCTTTTCTCCTTTCCATATCTCTATATTGCCCTTATATTTAATACCTTCTAAAAAAGCCTCACCTTTTGAGTTTCCAATTCTTACAACCTTTTCATTCTTATTTGGCGACTTAAATTTTTTGCCATCTACTATCAAAACTCTTATGCTTTCTACTGAATATCCAATTGCTGGATAAAGAATCAATAATACTACAATAAGGTGAAGCACTATTATTTTTAAAATTACACTTTTCATATTAATTACCTTCTTATGATCCAAAAAATTATGCTCAAAATTATACTTATTATAATACATGTAGCAATTGGGAAATAGAAGGTAAAATTTTCTTTTTTAATAATAATATCACCGGGCAATTTCCCAATCCATGTGATTTTTGCTGAAAAAAAAAGAATAATACCAATCACAATTGTTACAATACCAATTATAATTAAATATTTTCCAATATTTTCAAGTCCTTGCATATCTCTTTAAAATAGCGCTTAGGAAGGGCTGTTTCAGAATTTTTATAATCGACAGATTTTTATTTAATTTTGCTTTATTCATTATAATGCAATGCCTTATGACAAAGCCCCCTTAGGAACTTTTTTTATAAGGTGTCGTATAAAAATTCCACACCAGCCCTTCCTATCTTACTTGCTGATTTTATTAAGCTTTTTAGTTCTATCGCC
>DUZI01000067.1 GCA_013349595.1 Nitrospirota bacterium | reverse complement strand
CTTAAAATAGCGCTTAGGAAGGGCTGTTTCAGGCTTTTTATAATCGACAAATTTTATTTATAATTTTGATTTATACATTTAAAACAATGCCTTATAACAAAGCCCTACAAACTTTTTTTTACGAGGTGTCGTATAAAAATCCTTCACCAGCCCTTCCTATCTTAGCACTTCCTATCTTACTTGCTGATTTTACTAAGCTTTTTAGTTCTATCACCGATTTTGGGTATAAATTCTTTTCTTGATTTCTAAATCGCATTTTTTAATTAATAGAAGGATTTGTAAGACCTCTTACCCTTCCCCTCTCATCAAAAATCCAGTAATTTCTGTATGCCCTATTACACTTTTGGCATTGAGGGATTATATTGCCCTCTCTAAGTGGTTTTAAGGGATTAATATGAGATTTATGTAACTTTGTAATCGTATTTGGATAATGTATATTTTTCTTGCCTTCTTAATAACCACAGGAAGCACAGCGATTGCCATATTGCAACTTTATCTTATCCCAATCGCTTGCCTGCTCTATTCTATGACCCTTGAAATTAGGATAGGGCCTTTCAAGACTTATTAATCTGTATTCTCCAATTTTTTTGACATGGACATTTTGTCTCTGCCTCCTGAAGCGATAAACTAACCTTTTTGTGCCCCTAAATGTCTTGCTTGTTGAACATCATTAATGTTTGGATAAAATCTTCTCATGAAACCTGTCAATTCATCTTTCACTACAGAAACAGTATTTGGGTAAAACCTTGCAAGATAAATTAAAACAAGGGCATCTTTGACATAAGAGCCATCCTTATTAAATAGTTTAGGAAGTTTGACACCATGTTTAATTAAGTATTCTTTATGGTAGTCCTCAATAATACTGTAAATTTTCCTTATCTCTTTATCGTTCATTCTTTTGCCTACATATCCCCAGTTATTGATTATCTCATTTTAACAAACACAACCTCAGGTTCACAATTTATCCTTAAGGGTATGCCAGTGTAACCAATACCTGTAGTTATGAGGATTGGTGGCATATCTTTGATATTATTTATGCCGGGTTGAAACTCCTTCCCTCCAGGATTGACCATTGCCCCGATAACAGGTAGTCTTATCTGCCCTCCGTGTGTATGTCCTGCAAAGACAAGTTGTGATTTAGACAATAAAACCCTTTGAAGTTTATAAAGTCCTGCTGGATTGTGTGTGAGGATTAGCAATGGCTTATCATCTACACTCTCAAAGTCAGCCTTTATTTGCTCGTGCATGTCGTCTTTTAGTCCATAAACAGAGATGTTTTCTGAAATAATAAATCCGCTGTCTCTTAATACAACTACGCCCTTGTCTTTTAAAAAGCCCTCCACTGCCTTTGCACCACTTAAAATGTCATGATTACCGAGGACTGCTATTACAGGGCATATTCTAGTTAATTCATCAACAAACCCATCTATCTCTCTTAAATCGCCTGTGTTATGGTCAACAATATCCCCACCAATGAATATATAATCTGGTCTTCTCTCTTTAATAATTGAAGAGACATTTTGCAAAAGTTTTTGTGAGAGGAAAAAGCCGGCATGTAAATCAGATATAAAGGCTATATCAAGGGCTTTATTATTTTTTATCTCCATTGAATAGTCTCTAATCTGTAGCATCCTATCTGGTATGATGAGTGGTCTTACAAATACACCAGCATTAAGAAAACCTATTGAACAGATCGAGGCACCTTTAAGGAAATTGCGGCGCTCAGGGTCAAATGAAGCGACAAAAGGTCTTGAGTTATCTTTATTGTATATGTATTTTATAGACCTAACAGTTTCATATAATCCCACGATACAAACCATAGGATTTATAAACCAAAAAAAGGCAAAAAGGATAAAAACCTCTAATCTGCTTATACCCTCTTGATTTATCCCTTTTAAGGGAAATAACATTATGATTATGCCAAATATTAATAATATTGATACAAAAATCCTCTTTGCCCTTGAATTAAATTTGCGAATGATAGTAAAAAAGCCTGTAAACCATGAAATAAAAAATATTACAAGCAAAATGATAAATAATGGCGATAGCCCTGTCCAGTTTAGTAGTCCCATTAACCTGCCTTAAAGATTTCTATGTTTTCATCTATCCAATTAACGAGCCTTTGGATGCCTTCTTTTGGCATTATCTCTGGCGACCAGTTGAGATTGTCCTTTGCCTTTTTGATATTACATACAAAATATCTCAAATCTCCGTGTCTGTCAGGTGCGAAGATAACCTCAGGTCTCTTGCCAATTATATCAGACAACAGGTCTATACAGTCTAACAGTGATATAGCAGTCTTTGTGCCTCCACCTATGTTATAAACACCGCTTTTACGAGTCCTATAAAAGGCATCGAAGGCACGACATACATCTGTAGCATAGACAATATCACGCACCTGTCTACCAGTGCCAAATATTGTAATTGGTCTATCTGTCATTGCCCTTATGCTAAAATTTGCAACCCATCCATGGTCTTCACCCCCAAACTGCCTTGTGCCATAAATGCCTGTGAGTCTAAAACTTACTGCCTCAATCTTATATGTATCAATATATGTCCTTACATATATATCACCTGCAAATTTTGATGCATGAAGCGGCGTGAGGATACCTTCAAGGGTTGGGTGAGCTTCACTGATGCCTTGTGGTTTCCGCACATATCTTTTATCAGTCTCTTTTAGTGTTTCATTTATTTTATTTCCATAAACATGAATGGTTGCACAACTTGCAATGGGAACCTTATGTCTCCTTGCACATTCAAGCACATTGAATGTGCCCACAACATTGGTTGTAATATCAAGATGTGGATCTTCCCAGCTAATAGTCATAGCTGGCTGGGCAGCGGTATGTATTATGTAATCACAGCCTTTTGAATGATCAAGGAGCACTTCTAAATCACGAATATCTGCCTTAACCATCTCCACACCAATAGATTTAAGATAGTTCCAGTTATAATCTCTTGCGTAATCAACTGCAAAGCCTGTGCGATTAAGTTCATGTTTTGTCATATTGTCATAAGATACCACCTGACAACCCTGCTGTATGTAATACTCGCATACATGAGAGCCAAGAAAACCGCATCCGCCTGTAACAAGAACCTTCATATGTGTTAAGCCTCCTTATTAATATTCAACCCAAATACAGCGATAATGATGGGGCTCTGAAGTCAATAGCGATGTTTTGGCAGTTACTATTGCCCCCTTAGATGAAACCAGTTATGCATTTATATCCTAAACCTGTTTTCTTAATCATCAATCTTAATATTTTCCATTTTTATACACATCTTCCTTCTTAAGAGTCTCTGAAAGAGATGAAAGAAAAAGAAAAATACCGCATTACTGCCAATCCAAAAGCAAAATAAGGCTGTAACAATAAAAATCCAGTGCAGATAGACCTCGCCATAGATGATATAACTTTTTATCCCAGGCATTACTAAATATAGCCCCACAATAGTTGACACTATTCCTATAGCAGGCAGGATAGACAATATCACTCTATTGGTAAGTAACCTTACTGATATTGCCTCAACACAATCCTGCCGTTTGATAAGGGTAACCGTATTTCCTGCAAGAAAGCCAAACATTATACAGCTAATCCCAATAGGAAGTAATGTAACAACCGTAGTTATCCTATAAAATTGACCCTCTTCAATCCTTAAGTTTGTAAAATAGTAACTTATAACTGGTATGGCAAGGATTAATGCAAGGATACAAAAAGTAAAGCCAACAAAATAGAAAAACCTTGCTGGCAAAAAGACAAAGGCAGTTTCTACAATTGCCCTTAGAAATCTTAAACCATCGATGATGACATTAAGCTTTGACTCGCCTTCTCTTTCATGATAAGGCATTACTTCTTCAAGTATTTTAACCTCTCTGTTACACATCGCATAGGCGCTCATTGCAGGGGTAAAATGAAGTCCATCGGGCAAGGCATAGACCCAGTCAACCGTATCCCTCGTTAACACCCTCATCCCACTTGCAGAGTCCTTTACAACCCTACCAGATAGTATCGTTAACAAGGTTGCATAAAAGACATTACCAACCCTTCTTACAAGAGGCATCTTTGATTCACTATGAAGCCTACTGCCGAGGGCAATATGTGCGTCCTTTTCTTTACATAGTTTTACAAGATTTATAAAGAAATTTGGGTCACAGGTCCCGTCTGCATCCATAAAACCAAGATACCAGCCCCTTGCACTTTGAAATCCTGTCTTTATTGCAGCGCCATAACCTCTGTTTTTTTCGTAGGAAATGAGGGTAACCTCTTTAAAACCTTTCACTATATCTACGGTCCTATCCGATGAACCATCGCTAATTACAATGACCTCAACCTCATCAAGCTCTGTATTTTTCTTGATATTGTCAATGGCAGACAAGGTCCTTTTGAGTGTTCCCCCGATTGCCTCCTCTTCATTGTAGGCTGGGATTATGATGGAGAGAATGTTATTTCTCACTTTTCAAACCTTTCTATGGTTTTAAATATAATTCGTTGTATCATTGGCATCTTCTAATGAGTATTAATGAGATGAAATCATCAGCACCGTAGAAAATTTCTTTTTCAATCTCTTGAGATTACCTTTAGCATTGATTACTGTTTATTTAGAAAGGTCACCTCAATTACCTGCTGTTAGTCCCTAAAATAATCCTTTTATAGAATCCATAACAGAATAACAAAACCGTCTCACTTAAAAGTATAATTGTATCGCCCAATGACAAGCAAGTTTTATATTTAAGCACAAGTATGCTTAAAGCACATAAAAAACATGTCAGCACCAAAGTTATCATTAAATGTAAATATAAGAAAAACAAAAATATAAACAAAAAAATAGGCACTAGTATTGGTATGACCTGTATTAACCTAAAAAATCCATGTAGCCTAACATTATCTGCCGATGCCTGGCCATAATTAATAAGCATCCTGTGCCATTTCTGGCTGCTATCAGGTCTATGATGATACACTACAGCCGCTGGTGTAAAGAAAATCTTGTATCCCTTATCCCGTAATCTCTTGTCCAAATCTACATCTTCACCCGGAAACATACCTTCTCTAAAACCACCAACCTCTTGAATTACCCTTCTTCTATATGCAGAATTACACGATGCGTTGTGAGATACCTCTTTGATTGACTTGTGAGGCTTAACATAATCACCAATAAATCCGATGGCTCTTAAGAACTTGTCTACCTTTTTTGCAAACTCGTTGTCATCAGGATGACCAATCTGCATCCCTCCTACACCTGCAACAGATTCATCAAAGCGCTTTATCAACTGCTCTAACCAGTCATTTTTAACCTCACAGTCAGAGTCAGTAAAGGCAACAAACTCCCCTCTTGCTATGCTGATTCCTCTATTACGAGCTATTGAAGGTCCATTATTGTCCTGGTATATGTAAGTAATACCATCAACTGCACCAACAACCTGTGCCGTTTCGTCCGTAGAGCCGTCGTCTATAATGATTATCTCATAAAGGTCTTTTGGATAGGTTTGGTTTTTCAATGATTGAATACACTTATCAATAAAACGGGCGTCATTAAATATTGGGACTATGATAGACACATTAGACATGTGTGACTTGTTTTGATAGTAAATGCACTAAAAGCTGATTAACACTCACGTGCTCTGCTCTTGCCTTTTCTATAAGTTGTCTATGTAGTGATTTGTGTATGCGAGCAAGTATTCTTCCGCTATATTCCTTTTGAGTTTGTGGTTTTGGGATCCTTCTTCCTTCCTTATTTGCACATTCTAACCATAGCTCCATAGCCACTTTGGCTTCTTTAATTGCTTCTTCTTCCGTTTTGCCATAGGCTGAACATCCATGAAGCTTACTAACTGTAGCTATATATCCATCATCCTCTTCGCTGTAAAAGACATTAAATGTATATCCCATATTATCCATCTTCTTTGTTTTTCATCAAAAGATCATATTTTTAAATTAGGTCGAAAATAGGGTTTTACTTTTCCTTTGACATCTTGAAGATTTAATACCTCAATGACCCCATCTCGCATATATGCCACATGGCTGCCCTTACTACCCTTATCTTTTAAACCAAAAGTGTTCTACAATTTTACACATTTCAGAGAAACGAATATCCTTTTGATTAGCAATTTATATTAAAGAGTTTTTCTCGTCTGCTCACACTTTATAGTATCATATTTGATAACACAATATTAAGAACCCAAAATCAACGATAGAACTGAGAACTTAACAAAATCAGGTAGGAAGGGTTGGTGAGGAATTTTTATACGACACCTTTTGAGAAACTTTAGCAAAAAGTATTGCATTAAATAAAGCAAAACCCAAATACAGCGATAAGGATAGGGCTCTGAGGTAAATAGCGATGTTTTGGCAACAGTTCTTTGCGACTGGAGCGTTAAACAGCCGCAAGTGTTTGAACCCAAAAAAACGGGATCCCAAAAAAGTCGCAAGACTTTTTGGGGTGGTAGTTGAGTTTTGCGGCCTTAGCGAAAGGAGCACTGTCAAAACGAACGAAAGAGACTTATCCTTATCGCTTTATCTCGGCAAAATTAAAATGAAATCGTCGATTATAAAAATTCTGAAACAGCCCTTCCTATCGCTATTTTTGGGTAAGAAGGTTTAGATATACCATATCAGCCACCCTTTTTCTTCTCCATAAGATAACTCAAGAAATTTCTTGCCCCTCTTAGTTTTCTGTATAAATCTGCCTTTGACCTTGTCTCAAAGAGAAATCTAATCATATATGATGGTCTAAAGTAAAACCTCTTAAGGGCTGAATCAACGGTCTTTTCAATCTCACCCCTGCTAAGACCTGGATAGTCAATCACAGGTGATTGCTCTCCGTCTTTTAGCCATTCATCCCATCTTTTTGCCCTGAGCAGATTATTTTCCTTTATGTAGTTAAAATACTTTGTCCCTGGAAATGGCACAGCACCACTAAACTGGACAGTATTAAGGGGATTTCTTAAGGCAAATTTTATGGTCTCCTCCATAGTCTCTTTTGTCTCGCCAGGCAAGCCGAGAACAAAACAACCATGTATTTGTAACCCTTCAGACCTTACTATCTTTATAAACTCCTCCATCTTTTGCACCGTGATGTTTTTATGCATGTTATCAAGCATAATCTGAGAGCCCGATTCAAACCCTATAAGCAGTAGCCTACAGCCTGCCTTTTTCATGTGTCTAAACAAGTCCTTATCAATCACGTCTGCCCTTGAGTTTACTGACCATGTGCATTTTAAGTTATTTTTGATGAGCAAATCACAAAACTCATGTGCCCTTTTTTTGTTAACTGTAAATGTATCATCTTCAAAGAAAAATTCCCCTTCAATCGCCTTTGGCCAGTTTTTTAATACCCATTTTATCTCTTCAATGATGTTTTCTGCAGACCTCAGACGATACTTATTTCCATGCATCACTTGTGGCCAAAGGCAAAAGATACATTTAAATGGACAACCTCTACCACCAATGATGTCAATGTAGGGATAAAGCTTTGTCCCGTCAAAGTAATCCCATAGGTTAAGGTGATGCCATGCAGGGTAGGGCAATTCATCAAGGTTTTCTATTAATGGTCGTGCTGGGGTAAACATCACATTGCCTCCCTCAAGGTAGGCGATGCCTTTTACATCTTTAAGTGGTTGATTATTGATAACTGCCTTTGCATAATCTCGTACAGTATAGTCATATTCACCAATTGCCACTGCATCAACAAAGCCATTTGCCTCTAAAAGTGTCTCCTCAGGCAAGCTGCTTACATGTGGGCCTATCATAAGGACATTTGTATTAGGGGATGCTGTCTTACAAATCCTTGCACAGTCAATGTCTGAATATATCGAAGGTGTTGTTGAATCAAGAATCACAAGGGCAGGTTGCTTTTCACTGATGAGTTCATGCAACTTATCCTTATCCCAATTCTTTGCTGGAAAATCATAAAGTTCTACATCAAAATCATCCCTCTCAAGCACAGATGTAGCATAAGCAAGCCAATCAGGAGCCCTTAAGACACGTCCTCTTGTCCTTGCTGCCCATCGCTGGGTGCGACAAAAGTCCTTTACAAAGGGTTCATTGATGATGAGGATTTTAGATGAATTCATGAAGATGCCTCAATGATACTCATGATTTTATTATAATCCATTGCCTTCTTTTTATATACCAACAGAATCCCAAAATCAGCGATAGAACTGAGAACTTAACAAAATCAAGTAGGAAGGGTTGGTGAGGAATTTTTATACGACACCTTTTGAGAAGCTTTAGCAAAAAGTATTGCATTAAATAAAGCAAAACCCAAATACAGCGATAAGGATAGGGCTCTGAAGTAAATAGCAATGTTTTGGCAACAGTTCTTTGCAGCTGGAGCATTAAACAGCCGCAAGTGTTTGAACCCGAAGAAACGGGGTCCCCAAAAAGTCGCAAGACTTTTTGGGGTGGTAGTTGAGTTTTGCGGCTGTAGCGAAAGGGGCACTGTCAAAACGAACGAAAGAG
>DUZI01000066.1 GCA_013349595.1 Nitrospirota bacterium | reverse complement strand
TCCTAGTGCTTTGTCATAAGGCATTGTTTTAAATGTATAAATCAAAATTATAAATAAAATTTGTCGATTATAAAAATCCTGAAACAGCCCTTCCTAAGCGCTATTTTAAGGCTAAGAAGTTTTTATTGAAACAAAAAATATTTTTTGCTATAATTTTCGGTATGAAAATTCAGGCAAATCTGCTGTCTCAACAATATTTACCTTTGCTTTCTAAGCAACACTTACCACTTTTGTCTCAACAGTATTTACAAGTTTCTGGGGGACAAGGGACACTTCGTTCAGGTATGATTAAAAATCAGACCTCTGATGATGCAATGATAGAAATGCTTGAAAGTGTGGAAAGGACTGTTTACAATCATGAAATGTCTCATATGGTGACAGGTGGTGGACATTCTGGTGCAGCTACTTATGAATACAGAAGAGGTCCTGATGGCTCAATATATGTAGTAGCAGGTGGAGTTTCGATAGACTTAACGGTTACCGGTTCTTACGATAAGGTTATTGAAAAGATGCAAGCAGTAAAAAGATCTGCACTATCACCTGCAGGTCCTTCTTTTCAAGATTTTGTAGTAGCTGCTAAGGCAATTCATATAGAAAATTTCGAAAAATCAAGAAAGATTTTTCATGATTTTATCAATAAAAAATCCGACGAAAGCACCTTTTCAATCTACGCATAATTTTTTATTAACTTCTAAAATGTAATTCCACAGTTTTTGTTTAATGGGGCTATGCTTTTTACCTAAATCAGCGATAGAACTGAGAACTTAATAAAATCAAGTAGGAAGGGTTGGTGAGGAATTTTTATACGACACCTTATAAAAGAAATCTTGAAAAACTTTAGCAAAAGGCATTGTATTATAAAGAATAAAGCAAAATTAAAATGAATTCGTCGATTATAAAAATTCCGAAACAGCCCTGCTTATCGCTATTTTTGGGCTTTTTATTTTTTATTGCAAAACAAATTTACCCTTTGATATTATTAACATTTTAGAAAAATACAATCATAGTTATTTATAGCTTTTATAAATTATAAAAAAGAGGAGGATTTAAGTGTTCATTCAGAAGATTTTAGGTGCCTTTTCAAATGATCTTGCCATAGATCTTGGCACGGCTAATACGCTTGTATATATGAAAGGTAAAGGTATCATTTGCGATGAGCCTTCTGTTGTGGTCTTTAGAAAAGATACAAAAAAACCTGTTGCTGTAGGTATTGAAGCAAAAGAGATGCTTGGTAAGACCCCTGCAAGTATTATTGCCATAAGACCAATGAAAGATGGTGTCATTGCTGATTTCGATGCAACAGAAGAGATGTTAAAATATTTTATTGCAAAGGCACATAATAGAAAAAGTTTTGTATCTCCAAGGGTTATAATTGGCGTGCCTTCAGGTATTACTCAAGTTGAACAAAGGGCAGTTAAAGATGCAGTTCATGCATCAGGGGCAAGAGAAGTATATTTGATTGAAGAACCAATGGCTGCAGCTATAGGTGTAGGTCTTCCAGTAGGTGACCCTTCTGGCAATATGATTGTTGATATTGGTGGTGGTACTACAGATGTAGCTGTAATATCACTTGATGGTATTGTTTATAGTAAGGCAGTAAGGGTTGGTGGAGATAAGATGGATGATGCCATTATGGCATACATCAAAAGGAAATATAATCTCATGATAGGTGAAAGAACGGCTGAATTAATAAAAATAGAGATTGGTTCTGCTTATCCTACGACACCAAAAGAACCAATGGAAGTAAAGGGCAGAGACCTTGTTTCAGGAATACCAAAGGCTATACAAGTATCTGAAGATGAAATAAGAGAAGCCTTGCAAGAGAGTGTTACCCTAATCCTTGACACAGTAAAAGTCACTCTTGAAAATACTCCTCCAGAATTATCAGCAGATATTGTTGATAGGGGGATAGTGCTTGCAGGTGGTGGTGCTATGCTTAGGGGGCTTGATGTATTAATAAGAGATCAGACAGGTGTCCCTGTAATAGTGCCTGAGGTGCCATTGACAGCTGTTGTCAGAGGCTGTGGACTTATGCTTGATAAGCTTGAAATGTTAAAGAAGGTGGCTCTGGCATCTAACTAATGTCTCTCAAAGACAGGAAGAGACTTATAATTATTGTAACAATTGTCATCTTGGCTTTTGCCATTATGACTTATCAATACAGAACACAGAGGATTTTTCATCTCAAATTTCTCTCTTATCCTTTTGATTTGTTGAATTCCATTTCCACCAATATTAGGCATTCTATATCCAAACATTTCGATGTTTTAAATGAAAATGCACGACTCAAAGAACAAGTCAATAAACTTTTAATTGAAAGATACACTTATGCTGAGATAATAGAGGAGAACAAGAGGTTACATTCTTTATTGGATTTCAAGCCATCTGGTTACCATGTAGTAGCATATGCAAAAATAATTGGTAGAAGTTATGATAAGGTTTTAAATTTAATTAAACTTGATAAGGGTAGTTCATCAGGGATAAAAAAAGATATGGCTGTAATTACCACAAATGGACTAATTGGAAAAATTTACAATGTACATGATAATTATTCAGAAGTATTACTTCTGAAAGATAATAATTTTTCCTTGGCAGTGAGAATTCAAAATAGCAGGGTTGAAGGTATTCTCTCGGGAACAGGTTTTTATTATCTATTGTTAAATTTTATACCACCAGAGGAAAAAGTTGAAAAGGGCGATATAATTGTTAGTTCCGGACTTGATGGATTATTCCCATCAGGAATACCAATTGGTGTTGTCAACTCTGTTAATAATGAAAATGTTGAATTTTTTAAATTCATAAAGGTCATACCTTTTCAAAATGACATTAAGGCAGAAGAAGTATTTGTAGTTACAAAGAAAAGTTATTAGTTTTTATGGAATACTTATTTTGGATTGTAATAACAATTGTAATCTTCATTATTCAGACCCAAGTCGATTTTTTAAATCAACCGTTAAATATAACAACAGTACTTGTCTTTGTTTTTGGCATAAAGAATATTGTTAAAAATCCACATGTGAAAGGATATTGGAGTGGGAAGGGAGAAATAAAATCTGCTCTCTTTGGTGCGATTGTTGGTCTTATAGAAGATGGATTATCTAATTCAATAATTGGTCCATCTTTATTAAGTAAGGCTTTGATAGGCTTTGCAAGTGCTTATATATTTACAGAAATTTTTTTTAGGTGGACATCTCTTACAGTTGCATCAGTATTAGCATTACTAACTGTTTTTGATTCAATTGTAATTGTCAGCCTTAGAGTCTTGATGACAACGATCAAAATCAATACTTTTTTGTTTTATGAGATGCTTTTAATCCAAGTAGTTACAAATATGATAATTGGATTTTTGGTGAAGTTAAATAGAGAAGAAATACAGTGAATCAAAGAATTATTTTTACAAGATATATAATTATTATTTTTTTTGTTATCTTTTTTTTTCGTCTTTGGCAATTACAGTTGTTTGATGGAGAAAAATTTAAAAACCTTTCTGAGAAGAATAGACTAAGAATAATCAAAACACCTGCACCCCGTGGGATTATATATGACAGAAATGGAATCCCTCTTGTTAAGAATATACCTTTTTTCAGTGTCATGCTCAATCCTGATGAATTAGATTCAATTGATACAAGCAAACTTGCTGATTTGATTGGAATTAAAGAGGCAGATTTAATAGACAAGATAGATAAACAAAGGAGTAGTCCTTTTGTTCCAATTAAACTAAAAATTGGACTCACCTTTGAAGAAGTAGCTCGTATAGAAGCAAGGAAGTCTGATTTTCCTGGTGTTTTTGTTGACACAGAAGTGGGAAGAAATTATTTATTTGGTAAGACAGGTGCCCATGTTATAGGTTATCTTGGAAAAATAAGGTCTTATCAAGCCACAGCTATTGATCTCAAGGAGTTACCTCAAGATGCTCTTATAGGGCAGTGGGGAATAGAGGCAGTTTTTGACAAAGAATTGAGAGGAATGCCAGGAGAGAGGATTATAGAGGTTGATGCTATAGGGAGGGAACTTAGATTAATTAGAGAGGTCTCACCAATAAAAGGTAAGGATATTTATCTTTCTATTGATATTGATATACACAAGGCGATAGAAGAGTCTTTTGGCACAAAGGCAGGTGCTCTTGTGGCAATTAAAGTTGATACAGGAGAGGTTTTAGCCCTTGAGAGTCTCCCATCTTTTGACCCAAATGTATTTGCTAAAGGTGTTAGTTATTCTGACTGGATAATGCTGATTAATGACCCTAAAAAACCCATGCTAAATAGAGCACTTCAGAGTCAATATCCACCAGGCTCAACCTTTAAGATAATCCCTGCAATTGCAGGTCTTGAGGAAAGGGTTGTAAATAATGACTTTTCTGCCAATTGCTCTGGTAATCTTTCTTATGGCAAATGGAACTTTGGTTGTTGGCGTAAAGGTGGGCATGGATTAGTAAATCTGCATCGTGCAATTGTTGAATCCTGTGATGTTTATTTTTATGAACTTGGCAAGAGACTTGGAATCGACAAAATTCATAAATACGCCTATGCCTTCGGTTTAGGTCAAAAAACAGGTTTAGAACTTATCCCAGTGAAAGAAAAGAGTGGACTTATCCCTAATGTCAGTTGGAAAGAGAAAAATAAAAGATTGCCTTGGTATCTTGGGGATACTTTTATATCTTCAATAGGACAAGGTTTTGTCCTTGCTACACCGATACAGATGGCAAATGTGACTGCATCTGTTGTGAATGGAGGTTTCATTTATAAACCGAGTTTATTATTTAATGTAAAACAACCATCTGTAAAGATTGATGTTGCTGAAGAAAGCCTTAATACTATAAAAAAAGCAATGGCAGGGGTAGTTAATGAACCAGGTGGAACTGCAAAGGGTGCTATATCTCAAACTGTGTCTATTGGTGGTAAGACAGGCACTTCACAGGTAGTTGGAAAAAAGAAAGGGCTTGTGGCTGAAAAATACATGGATCATGCATGGTTTATTGCTTTTGCTCCTGTTGAAAAACCAGAGATTGCCCTTGCTGTCTTTGTTGAGCATGGTGGTGGAGGGGGAGCGGTCGCTGCACCTATTGCTAAAAAAGCTATAGAAGCTTATTTCAAAGGCAAGCTGGAAAATAAAAATGATAAAAATAGATAGACGACTTATCAAGTATTTTGACTTTATAACCTTTTCCCTTGTAATTTCTTTATCAATAATTGGTATTCTCACCATATATAGTGCCACAAGACCACCTGTTGAAAGTATGAACCATCCAGATTTTTTTCTCAAACAAATTTTATGGCTTGTAGCTAGTTTATGTTGTCTTGTATTAATGGTTCTATTTGATTACATGTGGATTCAAAGGTTTTCATTGTATTTGTACATTGCTGGGATGCTAATGCTCGTATTAGTATTAATAATCGGCAAGTCTGCAATGGGTGCTCAAAGATGGATTGAGATAGGTCCTCTTACTTTTCAACCATCAGAGTTTTTCAGACTTATTTTTATTATATCTTATTCTGCCTATCTCACTACTTTGAGAGAACCATTGAGCCACAAAACTTATTTAAAGAGTGCATTATTATTTGCATTATTACCACTAATTTTACTTTTCAAACAACCTGATTTAGGAACTACTATATTGTTTCTTTGTATTTTTATAACCCTTTCACTCATCAAGGGAATCAACAAAAAGTTTATAACCGCTGCCCTCATAATTAGTATTATATCTGTTCCTTTTTTAGGCAATATTGTTTGGGATAAACTTAAAGATTACCAAAAGAACAGGCTAACTGCTTTTATATCGCCTGATGAAGACATTGCTGGTATAGGTTATCACATAAATCAGTCAAAAATAACCATCGGTTCTGGGGGATTGACAGGTAAAGGATATATGAAAGGGACTCAAGGACCGCTTAGATTTTTACCTGAAAAACACACAGATTTTATCTTTGCAGTGTATGCCGAAGAGTTTGGTTTTATTGGTAGCATCATTCTGGTATTTATATATTTAATTTTATTTTTAAGAGGGCTTGATACTGCTTTAAAGGCTAAAGACGAATTTGGAAGACTTGTAGCTACTGGAATTACTGCCATGTTTTTTTTCTATTTCACAGTAAATATTGGTATGGCAATGGGTATAATGCCTGTTGTTGGTGTCCCTTTGCCATTTGTGAGTTATGGTGGAACAGCACTCTTGAGTAATTACATTGCCGTCGGTATCTTGATAAACATCAGGACAAGGAGATATGAGCTTTTTTATCCATGAAATCCCATACAAAACTGACATAATGAAAATTGTTGACTGCGAATAAATCAGACAGTTTGTTATAAAATTTACACAAATTTTCTCAGTTATAATTAACCAATATTACCTTATAAATGTTTATATAACAAAATGTTTGACACTTGGCATATAAATTGACGATTTTGTAGTAATTACAAAAAACTTAAAGCTGAAAACCCAAAATCAGCGATAGAACTGAGAACTTAATAAAATCAAGTAGAAAGGGTTGGTGAGGAATTTTTAGACGACACCTTATAAAAAAAGTTCCTTGGGCTTTGTCATAAGGCATTGCATAATGAATAAAGCAAAATTAAATAAAAATCTGTCGATTATAAAAAGCCTGAAACAGCCCTTCCTAAGCGCTAATTTTTGGCTGAAAAGCTTTTAGTTGACAAAAGGCTACCAGAATGCAATATAATTATTGGTCTTTTTTGCCTCTTAAGAGGCACTATCTTAACAAACAAGGGAGGTGAGGCAACAGAATTAGGACTCTTGATTAGAAATTGCAGTACTTATATTGTGGAAGTTGCAGTAAAAAAAGTTAAAGCATAGGAGCCCGCCCTTGGCGGTAAAATGCTGAACTAACCAAAATGGAGGGTTAGGAAGTGAAAAAAACAGTATCAATCATTATGGCATTAGTATTTGTGCTTGCATGTGCAATTAGTGCATACGCAGTACCTGCAGAAATCCCTGCTAACACAAAGGCAGTTGTGGCAAAAGGCACCACCCAAGTTACCATCAATGGCAGCGTCAGAGTTAGAGGTGAAACAAGACATAACACCAATGATTTTAACAGCGACAGAGGTGGTAATATGAATTATTGGGATCAACAGGTAAGACTTGGTATTACCGCTGATGTAACACCAAACACCACCGCAAGGATAGTCCTTGAAAATGGCGATGCTGCTAACAGAAGTGATTTCACATGGGGCACAGAGACCTATGAAGCACAAGGCACAATCCCAGTTGGTAATGGTAAGCAAGGCTCAATATATGTATTAGAAGCATGGTTACAGCACAAAGGCTCTGGTCTTTTTGGAGTGCCAGCAGGTATCAAGATTGGTCATCAGCCAATTAGGCTTGGATACGGTCTTTTCTTTGATCAAACTAAGTTTGGTAATGATGCAATCTTATTCTTCATGAATCCAACGAAAGAGCTCACCCTTTCAGCAGCTTATATCAAAGTTACAGAGGGTAATTCATGGAATGAAGATGATATCAATGCATATTCATTTATTACAGCTTATTCACCTGACAAAAACACAAACCTCAGCTTAGATGTTACCTATGTTGATGCTCAGGCACTTGGAATTGGTTCAGGCACAAGCGCATATACAACACCATTTCACCTTTGGAATATTGGCTTAAGAGGCGATACCAAGATTGCTGGTTTTGGTCTCTTAGCTGACGTAGAAATTCAAACTGGTAAGGCAAAATCACAGGGTATTACAAGACCTGAGATTAAATTCAGTGGTTGGGCACTCAAACTTGGTGCAAAGTATAAACTTGATCCAGTAACACTCAGCTTAACCTATGGCTTTGGTAGTGGCGATGATGGTAGTGATCCTACAAAGAACAAACAGTTCCAGACATTACAAGCTTCAATCTGGAAACAAGATTTTACCTATGTCTATGATTTCCGCACACGTACATCAGCGAAGAACTATCAAAAATCAGCTTATGCCCCTAACGCATATGTATCAAACTTAAGTTACTTCAAACTCGGTGGTAATGCTGACATTACAAAGGCTCTTAATGCAGATCTTGGTGTATTTTTCCTCAGATCACACAAGGATGTAGCAATTATGGGATCAAAAAATCCATCAAAGAATCTTGGCTGGGAAATTGATGGAAGGATCACATACAGGTTTGATAAAAACATCAGTTATTGGGTAGAAGGTGGTTACCTCTTTGCAGGTAGTGCCTTTGATTCACCAACAAAGGGTTCTGACAATGCTTATGCCTTTAGGCAGGGCATTCAAGTAACATTTTAATTGAATTATTAAACCTTATTGACTCTTACTAAACCAAAGGGCGGCTCTTTTGAGTCGCCTTTTTTTTTATAAAATTCCTATCAAAAGAAGTTAGATGGAACTAAAAACACCATTAATTAGCTGTTTAATGAGTTAGAAATATCCCTCTTTGAAGACAGATAAAGAGTTTTTTAAAAAACAAATACCATCCTGTTTTGATTCTTTTTAAAATCAAAAACTT
>DUZI01000065.1 GCA_013349595.1 Nitrospirota bacterium | reverse complement strand
TTCTACAACCACATGGTCAGGTTTCTTTTGTAATATCCTGCCCCTAATTGATGCAATCATCTCTTATTCCTTAAAATAGCGCTTAGGAAAGGCTGTTTCAGGATTTTTATAATCGACAAATTTTATTTATAATTTTGATTTATACACAATGCCTTATGAC
Organism: Nitrospirota bacterium; assembly: GCA_013349595.1. Taxonomy (GTDB): domain Bacteria; phylum Nitrospirota; class Thermodesulfovibrionia; order Thermodesulfovibrionales; family Dissulfurispiraceae; genus DUZI01. Next base: position 8,366 of record DUZI01000065.1, on the reverse strand, counting down.
AAAGCCCCCCATAGGAACTTTTTTTATAAGGTGTCGTATAAAAATTCCACACCAGCCCTTCCTATCTTACTTGCTGATTTTAGTAAGCTTTTTAGTTCTATCGCCGATTTTGGGTGGAAACCCTATTTTGAATTTTTTTATTTTATTTGTTACTATTATTGCTGTTGTGGAGAGGTGGCCGAGCCGGTCGAAGGCAGCCGCCTGCTAAGCGGTTGTGGGGGTAAGACCTCACCCAGGGTTCGAATCCCTGCCTCTCCGCCATTTAATAACTTCAATATTTTAAAAAATGAAAATAATCGGAATAGGTGGAGCCCATAGTGGCATTGGCAAAACTACTTTGGCTTCAAAGTTAATAAATCATATTGTTAATGAAAAAGCAGAAAAGATATTTGGAGTTAAGTGGGGAGCTATCAAATATAGTCGTACAGATTTTTACAGTTCACTTACCAATGATGAATCAATACTATCAACTAAAGACAAAGATACAGCAAGGTTATTATCTTCTGGAGCTAAAGAGGTATATTGGATTCAGTCACCACCGGAAGAACTTAATGAAACTATCCCTATAGCACTTGAAAAACTTTCTTATCTTGATGGTATTGTGGTAGAAGGAAATAGTGCAATAGATTTTATAAAACCTAACATAATAGTTTTCCTACACTCAAACAAAGAAATACCCTTAAAAAAAACTGCCTCTTCATTAATTAACAAATCAGATTTAGTAATACACTTTACAAACTACAATAGAGAAAATATCTGCTCAGACAATCACTTTGACATAATAACTTATGATATAAACTCTTTAGATTTTTCAGAATTCTTTTCTATAATATCAAACAAGTTGATTGATAAGGAGCTCAAAAGATTGTTAATTGAAAATAATAATGAAAATAAAATCACATGTTCAAAGGCTAATGAGATTGCTAAATTGCTTTCTATTCCTCACAAAAGAGTTGGTGATATGATTAACAGCATGAAGATTAAGATCACAAAATGTGAACTTGGATGTTTTTAGAATATGATTTTCTCTCTACCTTATATAGTTTTTGGTCTTTATACAATTGCCTTGCTAATAAGTATTGTCAGTATTTATAAAGACTCTTCTAAGATAAAAAACTCTATCATTTATTTTTTGATTTGTGCTTTTGCACTTCACAGCGGTTCGATTATAAGTAGATTTTTTATACTTGGAACTATTCCCATTACAAATATGTATGAATCTTCATCTTTTTTTGCTTGGTCTGTCATGGTTATATTCTTTTATCTATATTACCGTTATAGGGTCACAATTCTTGCCTTATTTATCTTGCCCATAATGTCCCTACTCATGTTTGTAGCTATTATGTCTCCTAACGAAATACATCCTTTGAGTCCCTTATTAAATAGCTTTTGGCTTGTTTTCCATACAACTTTTGCCTTTGTAGGCAATTCAGCCTTCGCAGTATCTGCTGGTATAGGAGTGATGTATCTGATTCAGGAAAGGTATCTGAAGAGGAAAAGAAAGGGTGATTTCTTTAACAAATTACCAAGTGTGCAAATACTTGATGAGATTAATTATAAGCTCATAACACTTGGTTTCCCTTTGATTACCCTTGCAATAATTACAGGAGCTCTCTGGGCAGAGTCAGCCTTTGGCACTTATTGGAGATGGGATCCAAAAGAAACTTGGTCGTTATTTACTTGGCTAATATATGCCTTAATACTACATCTAAGAATTATCGGTAACTGGCGTGGTAAAAAGGCTGCTATTTTGTCAATATTGGGCTTCTTATCAGTCCTCTTTACTTATTATGGTGTGAACTTTTTAATGGAGAGTTATCATTCCTTTAAATGAATATAATTGTCTTAGGGCTTAATCATAAGACTGCAAGTGTTGAAGTAAGAGAGAAGATAGCCTTTTCAGGTACCAAACTTGAAGAAGGGTTGATGCATTTCTCGTCTATTTCTCAAATCAAAGAGACAGCAATACTTTCAACTTGTAATAGAGTAGAGGTTTATTTTGTGGTTGATAAAGATAATGCAGATGAGGCAATTGAAAAAATACAGGATGTCATTTCAATAGTACATAATATTGAAAAGTCATTGTTTTTACAACATCTTTATAATCACAGAAATAAAAAGGCGGTTAAACATATCTTTAGAGTAGCCTCAAGTCTTGATTCAATGATTGTAGGTGAACCACAAATATTGGGGCAATTGAAGGATGCCTTCGATTTATCACTTAAAAAAAAGACAACTGGGGTTATTTTAAATAAACTAATAACTCATGCTATCTATACAGCAAAGAGGGTAAGAACTGAGACAAAGATTGCAGAGAATGCAGTATCAATTAGTTTTGCTGCCGTAGAAATGGCAAAAAAAATCTTTATAAGTCTTACAGAAAAGAGGGTTATGCTTATTGGAGCAGGTGAGATGGCTGAACTTGCGGCAAGACACTTAATAAACAATGGTGTTTCAAATGTTATTGTTGCAAATAGGACTTTTGAAAGAGGATGTGAGCTTGCCAATTTATTTAATGGAAAGGTTGTGAAATTTGAGGACTTTCAAAGAGAACTTGTCAATGTTGATATAGTAATCTGCTCAACAGGAGCCTCTAGTTATATAATCAATAAAGAACAGATGCATAAGATCATGAAGGAGAGAAAAAACAAACCAGTATTTATCATTGACATTTCTGTGCCAAGAAATGTAGCTCCTGACATAAATGACATAGATAATGTCTATCTTTATGATGTTGATGATTTACAAGATGTGGTTTACTCTAATATTAATAATCGCAAAAAAGAGGCAGAAAAGGCAGAGAATATAGTATCTGAAGAGGTAGAATCATTCATAAATTGGATTGATTCATTGCAAGTAACGCCTACAGTTATAGCGCTTAAAAAAAAGGCAGAAGAGATTAGAGATGATGAGTTTCAAAGATTCAAGAATAAATATCCCAATCTTAATGAAGATACATTAAAAGCAATTCATTACATGGGTACTGCCATAATAAATAAGCTTATCCATCCACCGATAATAGCACTTAAAGAACACGGCAATGAATCAACTCAGATAGTTGAGTTTACAAAGAAATTGTATGATTTATAGTATAAATTGTAGATCGTAAAATACAATTGCCCCCCTAATGATTATAATCTCCTTCTAAAAAATGAAAAAGTGGTGATAAGCATGTATAAGTGGCAGCAAGTAAAAACGATAAGGGCATGAGCATAGTGAGGAAGCTCAAGTTATTTAAGAACAAGGTTTCCATTTCTAAAAGTAAGATAGTAAGGGTTGGTGTGGAATTTTTATACGACACCTTATAAAAAAAGTTCCTATGGGGGGCTTTGTCATAAGGCATTGTTTTAAATGTATAAATTAAAATTATAAATAAAATTTGTCGATTATAAAAATCCTGAAACAGCCCTTCCTAAGCGCTATTCCCAAAATCGGCGATAGAACTGAAAACTTATCAAAATCAAGCAGGAAGGGCTGGTGAAGGATTTTTATACGACACCTTATAAAAAAAAGTTCTTAAGGGGGTTTTGTCATAAGGCATTGTTTTAAATGTATAAATCAAAATTATAAATAAAATTTGTCGATTATAAAAATCCTGAAACAGCCCTTCCTAAGCGCTATTTTAAAGGAGTCAAATTTATTGACTATCAACACCATTGACATCTATTTTATACTGATCTGCTGTTTTAATTTTCATTGTCACAGGTTCGATCTGTCGCACTACTTTTTTATAAACATATGATTGATATACATATTCATGGTATAAGTAATCTTGGAATTGAAGATTTAATCTCAATTGCCAAATTATTAAAACAAAGAGGAGTTGAAGGTTTCTTGCCTACCATATACCCATCTTCAATTCATAAGATGAGAGAAGACATGGCTATAACAAGAGATGCCTTTAGTCATCAAACTCAAGAGCAGGCAAAGATATTAGGCCTTCACCTTGAGGGTCCCTTTTTAAATCCGCTGAAAGCAGGTGCACTGAATTCAAATTTTTTTTTGCAACCTACTGAATATAATCTTGAAAAACTCATAGATGGTTTTGAAGATTTTATAAAGATTATTACCCTTGCACCTGAATTAGCTGGTGCAATGAAATTAATAAAAAAGATAACAGATAAAGGAATAATTGTTAGTCTTGGACATTCAGATGCAACATTTGATATTGCTAATAAAGCTTATAATTCAGGAGCTAAAGGCATTACACATATATTTAATGCTATGAGGGGTTTTCATCATAGAGAACCTGGTCTCGCAGGCTTTGGTCTTTTGAATAAAGATATCTTTATTGAAGTGATTGCAGATCCCTTTCACCTTCATGCAGAAACATTAAAAATGATATTCAAGGTAAAAAATAAAGATCGTATAATCATAGTTTCCGATTCTGTGAGAAATGAAAAAGGATCATCCAGTGGTATTAAGAATGAAAAAGAAATTTTATGTGGTGGCTCTTTTATCCTTGATAAAAGTCTTGAATGGCTAATTGAGATTGGAGTATCAAAAGGAGATCTTTTAAAAGCAGTCTCTGACAATCCAAAGAGATATTTATCTTTATAAAATATAGTTAACTTTAAGATACACACCTACTACAAAATATTTCGTCAAGAGATTTCAACAGACTCCTTTAAAATCATCATTAGATAATGAGCCAAGCGCAACAAGGCAAATATCCCCTTCATTTATGAGATTATAACAAAGATCCTTTGCCTGTTTGAGTTTAACAGCCTCTACAGCCTTTATAATCTCTTGATGTGTAAAATATCTACCAAAATATATCTCCTGTCTTGCAATGCTCTGCATTCTACTACTTGATGATTCAAGCCCTAAAATTATATTACCTTTAATCTGATCCTTTGCCCTCTTTAATTCTTCTTCTGTGATAGTTTCATAAAGACCTTTCATCTCTTTTATTATCATCTCTGAGACAGTAATAGCCTTTTTTTTGCTAACCCCTGCATATACTGCCCAGAAGCCTGTGTCAAAATATGACGATGAAAATGAAAAGATTGAATAAGCAAAACCCATTTTTTCTCTAATCTTTTGAAAAAGTCTTGAACTTACCGATGCACCTAATATGGAATTTAAAACTGCGAGACAATATCTGTGGCTACTATTAAAAGGTATCCCCTCAACACCAAGACATATGTGGGTTTCAGATAAATCCTTTTGAAAGACTACAGCCCCAGAATTAAACTGATGAGGCTTATTCAATGAAGGAGTTGAACCCCTTCTAATTTGCCCGAAGTATTTGTTTAATTTATTAATAAGATCGTTGTAATCAAACTTACCAGCACAAGATATTACTATGTCTTCAATGCCATAATATTTTTCAATATGACTAATCAAGGCATCTCTTGTAAAGGTCTTAATTGTCTCTCTTTTGCCAAGAACAGGTTGTCCAAGTCCAGAATCTCCCCAGATAGTCTTATTAAATAAATCGTGGATGTAATCATCGGGGGTATCTTCAACAAGCTTTATCTCCTCTTTAATGACTCCTTTTTCTTTTTCTATTTCTTCTTGAGGAAACTTGGAATTTATAAATATATCAGAAAGCAACTCAATTGCTGACTCATTGTATTCATCAAGTACTTTTACATAAAAGGCAGTATTTTCCCTGCTTGTGAAGGCGTTAAGGTCTCCACCAAGAGAATCAATATGATAGGCTATTTCTGAAGGACTTCTCTTTTCAGTTCCTTTGAAAAACATATGTTCGAGGAAATGAGATATACCATTTTCATTTGGTTTCTCATTTCTTGAACCTACTTTAACCCAAACACCGATTATAAAAGATCTGAAATTTGCTAATTGTTCTGTTACTACAGGTATGCCATTATTCAAAAAGGTCTTTTTAAACATTTTTATCTCTACTTATCATTTTCTTTATTTTGTTCTCTCAGTGCCTCTTTCCTGCTTAGTTTTATTTTACCCTGTCCATCAATATTAATAACTTTTACAAGCACATCATCACCAATATTTATTTCATCAGTAATGTTTGCTATTCTTTTTTCAGCAATCTGAGATATATGAAGCAGTCCATCAGTGCCAGGTAATATTTCCACAAATGCCCCAAAGTCTGTTATTCTTTTAACTTTACCAAGATATATTCTACCAACTTCAGGCTCTTCTACAATCCCTTTGATTATATCAATGGCTTTTTGGGCTGATTGATTATCTAAAGATGTAATATTAACTTCTCCACTATCATTTATGTCTATCTTTACCCCTGTTTGTTCAATGATTCCTCTAATTACCTTGCCCCCTGAACCTATCACATCTCTTATTTTATCTTGTTTTATTCGCATTTTATATATTCTGGGTGCATAGGGTGATAATTCAGAGCGAGGTTCTGAAATTGATTCAGTTATCTTTTCTAAAATATGAAGCCTTCCTTTCTTTGCTTGTTCAAGGGCAGTGGATAGTATTTCTTTGCTAATACCACCAATCTTTACATCCATTTGAAATGCAGTTATACCATCTTTAGTGCCTGCAACTTTAAAATCCATATCTCCAAGATGATCTTCAAGACCAAGGATATCTGTGAGGATTGTTACATTATCGCTTTCTTTAATAAGTCCCATTGCAATGCCTGCAACTGGTGCTTTAATCGGTACGCCTGCATCCATTAATGAAAGTGTTGCACCGCAGACAGTAGCCATTGAAGATGAGCCATTTGATTCAAGAATATCAGAAACTACCCTTATTGTATAGGGGAACTTATCTTTTGTAGGGATTACATATTTTAAAGCCCTTTCAGCCAAAGCTCCATGACCTATCTCCCTTCTTCCTGGTGATCTTAAAGGTTTCACCTCTCCAACACTAAAAGGTGGGAAATTATAATGAAGCATAAATGACTTAAAGGTATCACCTTCAAGACTTTCAACCCGTTGCTCATCATCTTGTGTGCCAAGAGTTGTTACAACAAGTGATTGGGTCTCTCCTCTGATAAAAAGCGAAGAACCATGTGCCCTGGGCAGAATACCTGTGAAACAAGAGATTGGCCTTATTTCATCAGGTTTCCTTGAATCTGCCCTTATCCCTTCATTGATTATCATAGAACGGACTGTCCTTTTTTCAAATTCTTCAAATATGTTTATAATATGTCTTTTTATGTCTAAGTCAGGATTGCCTGTATATTTTAAAGACAATTCTTTGGTATTAAATTGCAAAAGTGCATCATTTAAAATTGCATCAAGGGCATCTTGTCTTCTTTGTTTGCCTGGTATCTTAATAGCTGAATAGATCCTATCGGAGACAAACTTAATGACATCTTCTTTTAATTCAATATATTCTGAAGGAGATTCCAATTTCTTTTTTGTCTTGCCAGCCTTTACTTTTAGTTCATCTTGAAGGGAGTTAATCTTTTTGATTTCTTCATGTGCAACACTAATAGACTCCATTAGTATCTCTTCGCTTATTTCTGAACCTCCACCCTCAACCATAATAACCGCATCAGATGTGCCTGCAACAACAAGATTAAGTTCAAGAGATTCCATGTCAGAAAGAGTTGGATTTACAATAAAGGCACCATTTTTCATGCCTATCCTGACTGCTGATACAGGACCATTGAAAGGAATATCTGATATGTGGGCAGCCGCTGACATACCTATTATGCCTAAGACATCTGCAATATTTTCATCACCATAAGATAAAACAGATACTATGCCTTGTGTTTCCTTATAAAAGTTTTTAGGGAAAAGTGGTCTGATTGGCCTGTCAATTAGTCTTGATGTGAGTATTTCTTTTTCAGTTGGCTTACCTTCACGCTTAAAAAAACCACCCGGAATCTTACCAGCTGCATAAGTTTTTTCCTGGTAGTCTACAGTAAGTGGGAAAAAATCTAATCCTTCGCTTTTTTTTTCATCGGCTACAACTGTAGCCAATACATATGTATCACCGTATTTTGCTAAAACTGCGCCATCCGATTGTCTTGCAATTTGCCCGGTTTCAAAAATTAATTGCTTTTCTTTGAATATCATTTCTACCTTGGTCATATAAACTTATTTGGACTCCTTGATTGATTTTTGTTGAAAAAAATGGATTATAAGAGCCTTAAAAAAATAAGGCTCTTATTTCCTTAAATTGAGGCGGCTCAGAACGCTTTCATATCTTTTTTTGTCGTTTACTCTTAGATAATTTATTAATTTCTTTCTTTGAGCAACAAGCTTTAGAAGTCCTCTCCTTGAATGATGATCCTTTTTGTGAACCTTGAAGTGATCTGTAAGTGAAACTATCCTTTCTGTCAGCAATGCTATTTGAACTTCAGGAGAGCCAGAATCCCTTTCATGAATGCGAAATGATTCGACTAGTTGTTGTTTTCTTTCTTTTTCAAGAGGCATTTTAGAAATTCACCACCTTTCAGTTAT
>DUZI01000064.1 GCA_013349595.1 Nitrospirota bacterium | reverse complement strand
CCTTTTGCTAAAGCTTCTTAAAAGGTGTCGTATCCCTCACCAACCCTTTCGACTTGATTTTGTTAAGTACTCAGTTCTATCGCCGATTTTGGGATCAACCCAAAAATAGCGATAGGAAGGGCTGTTTCGGAATTTTTACAATCGACGATTTCATTTTAATTTTGCTTTATTCTTTATAATGCAATGCTTTTTTTGGGCAACAGTTCTTTGCGACTGAAGCGTTAAACAGCCGCAAATGTTTACACCCGAAGAAACTGGGTCCCCAAAAAGTCGTTGTTGGGGTGGTAGTTGAGTTTTGCGGCTGTAGCGAAAGGAGCATTAGAACTGTCAAAACGAACGAAAGAGACTTATCCTTATCGCTGGATCTCTTGTAATTAAGATAAGCCTTTTAAAAAAATTATAACCATTAATGGTAAAATATCACACATTTTAAAAAGCTATAAGAGGGTTAAACAATGGAATATGAAGCAGTGATTGGACTTGAAGTTCATGCACAATTATCTACAAAGACAAAGATTTTTTGTAGTTGCTCCACTGATTTTGGCTCTGAGCCTAATTCTCAGACTTGCCCTGTTTGTCTCGGACTTCCTGGGGTATTACCTGTCTTAAATAAAAAAGCCCTTAACTACGCTATAAAGACAGGACTTGCTCTAAACTCAAGGATTGCACCACTTAGCAGGTTTGCAAGAAAAAACTATTTTTATCCCGACCTACCTAAAAATTATCAGATTAGTCAGTATGAATTACCTATTTGTGAAGGCGGATATATAGAGATTATGGTTGATAATGAAATCAAGAGGATTAACTTAACAAGGATACATCTGGAGGAGGATGCAGGGAAAAATATTCACGAAGGCAAAATCCCTTACAGTCTTGTTGATTTAAATAGGACAGGCGTTCCACTTATGGAAATAGTTTCTGAACCAGATATAAGAACATCAAAAGAGGCATCTGAATACATGAAGAAATTACGAACCATCTTGAGATACATTGATGTATGTGATGGCAACATGGAACAGGGTTCTCTTAGGTGTGATGCCAATGTATCCGTAAGACCACTGGGACAAAAGGAATTTGGTGTAAAGGTTGAATTAAAAAATATGAACTCTTTTAAGTATGTAGAAAAAGCCCTTGAGTATGAAATAAAGAGACAGATAAGCATTCTCAAGGAAGGTGGCAGGATATTGCAAGAGACGAGGCTCTTTGACTCTGATTTAGGCACTACACACTCAATGAGGTCGAAGGAACAAGCACATGATTACCGTTATTTCCCTGACCCTGACCTTGTGCCAATAATCATAGACGAAGGATTGCTCAATGAGATAAGGGCAACCTTGCCAGAATTACCTGATATAAAGAGGCAGAGATTTGTCAGAGACTTTGGTCTTACTGACTATGATGCTGAATTTCTCTCCTCTGAAAGGGCTCTGTCAGAATGGTTTGAAGAGGCAGTGAAGGCAGGTGGACAACCAAAGGCATGTGCAAACTGGATTATGGGTGATTTGACAAAGCTGCTTAAAGATGATGGTAAATCAATTGATGAGTGCCCTATTAAACCTCATCAGTTGGCCTCAATGATTACTCTTATTGACAAAGGGGTAATAAGTGGTAAGATTGCCAAGTCAATATTTCAAGATATTTACAAAACTGGTAAAGATGCCGATTTAATTGTCAAGGAAAAAGGGCTTGTCCAGATAACAGATACATCAGAGATAGAAAAGATAATTAATGAGATAATGTCAACTCATACAAAAGAGGTTGAAAGATATAGACAAGGCGAGACCAAGCTATTAAGCTTCTTTGCTGGACAAGTTATGAAGGCAACAAAGGGGAAGGCAAATCCCCAATTGTTAAATGACCTGCTTAAAGCAAAGTTGGGATAAAGGGAGTAAATATCAAAATAAAAGGAGGCAGTTAATATGATTGAAGTGAGACTTGCAGATAGGGTAAAGAATCTACCACCTTATCTTTTTGCTACCATTGATAAGATGAAACAGGAGGCACTTGCAAAGGGGGTTGATTTAATTGACTTAAGTATTGGTGATCCAGACATCCCTACACCTCAACACATAGTTGGGGCATTAAATAAATCTGCCCTTAAGCCAGAGAATCATCGTTACCCTTCTTACGAGGGAATGCTTTCTTATAGACAGGCTGTTTGTGATTGGTACAAAAAAAGATTTAATGTCTTTCTTGACCCTAAAACTGAAGTGCTCTCCCTCATCGGTTCAAAAGAGGGTATCGGACATATACCCCTTGCCTTTATAAATTCAGGAGATGTTGTCCTTGTCCCTTCACCAGGTTATCCTGTTTATCCCGTAAGCACACTCTTTGCAGGGGGAGAGCCTTATTTGATACCACTTTTAGAGCAAAATAATTTTCTCCCTGATTTAAAATCTATACCTGAAGACATAAAAAAAAGGGCAAAGTTAATATTTGTAAATTATCCAAATAATCCTACCTCTGCAAATGGCAATGATGACTTTTTCAAAGAATTAATCGAATTTGCCCATAGGTATAACATTATCGTCTGTCATGATGCAGCTTATTCAGAAATCTATTATGACGGCAACAGGCCAAAGAGTTTTCTCCAATACGAAGGTGCAAAGGATGTAGGTATTGAATTTCACTCCCTTTCCAAGACTTATAACATGACAGGGTGGAGGATTGGTTTTGCAGTTGGTAATAAAGATGTGATTTTTGGGCTTGGAAAGATTAAGACTAATCTTGATTCAGGTGTCTTTCAGGCTATTCAGGAGGCGGGGATAGTTGCCCTCAATACACCTGACAGTGAACTTGTAAAGATAAGGGAAATTTATCAAGACAGGAGAGATATTTTGTGTGAAGGCTTGAAAAAGTTAGGTTTTCAATTCACTATACCTGAGGCAACTTTTTATGTATGGGTGAAGGTTTCTAAGGATTATGATTCTACGAGTTTTGTAGCAAAAATACTTGAACAATGCGGTATTCTTTGTACACCTGGTATTGGTTTTGGTGCACCAGGAGAGGGTTACATAAGATTTGCCCTTACCCAATCGTCTGAAAGGATTAAAGAGGCAACGGAGAGACTTAAAAAGATAATATGACCTTGATTGCGTTATCTATTGGTTCAAATTTAGGTAAAAGAGAAGAAAATATTAATAAGGCAATCAAGATGTTGTCAGAAAGGGGAGTGATAGTTCAGGAGGTTTCTTCTTTCTATGAGACTGAACCATGGGGATATAAAGACCAGCCTGCTTTCATAAATATAGCAGTAAAGGCTAAGACATCTTTAAGTCCCCAAAAACTACTTGATGTTGTTAAATCAATAGAACTTAAATTAGGAAGAGAGAAAAACTTCAAATGGGGTCCGAGGCTTATAGATATAGACATAATTTTTTACAATGATCTGATTATTGACAATGATGAAATAAAGATTCCCCACCCACTCATGCAAGAGAGGGAATTTGTATTAAAGCCACTTGTTGAAATAATGCCTCATATGGTGCATCCACTATTTCAAAGAAATATAGAGACCTTATTGAATGAATTTAAAGGAGGTATTGAGATTGGAAAAAATAATAAACATCAAGACTAAGGCAAAGGCAGAATTTATAGACATCACAGAAGAGGTAACAAGGGCAATCAAGGAATCTGGTATAAATGATGGCATAGCATACATATTTGTCCCTCATACTACTGCTGGAATCACAATAAATGAGGGTGCAGATGCATCAGTAAAGGGCGATATCTTAAGGATGCTTAATAAATTAGTCCCTTACGATGGTGATTATAGTCATGCGGAGGGTAATTCACCTGCTCATATCAAATCAACTCTTACAGGGGTATCACTTTTTGTCATTATCAAAGAGGGCAAACTGGTTTTGGGCACATGGCAGTCTATCTTTTTCTGTGAGTTTGATGGTCCAAGACATAGAAAGGCAATAATCAAGATAGTTAAAGGGAGTTAATATTTACCGAGATCCAGCGATAAGGATAAGTCTCTTTCGTTCGTTTTGACAGTTCTAATGCTTCTTTCGCTACGGCCACAAAACTCAACTACCACCCCAAAAAGTCTTGCAACTTTTTGGGGACCCCGTTTCTTCGGGTTCAAAGACTTGCGGCTGTTTAACGCTCCAGTCGCAAAGAACTGCTGCCAAAGCATCGCTATTTACTTCAGAGCCACATCCTTATCGCTGTATTTGGGATTTAATCTTTTGATTCAAGTTCTTTCACAATCTTGATGAGCCTTGCAATGACATTACTCCAGTCAAAAGGCTTGTCTTGTCTTAAAATCTTAATTGTGGGATACCAGGGTGAATACTCTATATCAATAAGCCATCTCCAATCAGAGCTATAATTTAATATTAAGAAGGTTTCCTTGCCCATTGCACCAGCAAGGTGAGCAATTGATGAATCAATGGTTATAACACTATCCATATGATAGATTAGTCCTGCGGTGTCTGAGAAATCTCTCAAATATTGAGATAAGTTAGTTGGTCTTATATCATCAGATAATTTGAGTAAATCACCTAAACTATCTGCAATCTGAAGGCTGTAGTAGGAGATATTCCTATTTATTTTTAATAGAGCAATCAATTCTTCCACATTAATAGAGCGATTAATAGCCCTTGTATTAGTCTTACTGCCACTAAAACATATGCCTATTTTATATTTCTTAGATTTACTTGTCAGGCTCTTAAAGCCTTCAATCTTTGAATCCCTTGCAAATATATAGGGTATATCAACAGGTATTGAGTTCAAATCGGTCTTTAGTAAATAGGGAACATCCAAAAGATATGTATCAAAATCATAGTTTCCAAGCTCATTTTCGTCATAGTGGATTTCCTTAATTCCGCAGTTGTTTCTTAATAGTTCAACTAATTGAGGCTGACATTTTACCTTTACAGTAATCCCCTTTTCTGCAAAGTATTTTGAATATCTAATAAACTGGATGGTATCACCAAATCCTTGTTCAGTTCTAAGTAATAAAACAAAATTATCTATGATACCATTCCACTGTTTCTTTGGTTTAGTTAATTTTAAGAAATCATCTGTCTTCCAACGACTCTGATAAAGGGCAAATCCTCTCTTATAATCCCCTTTTAATAAATACACCAATGAAAGATTGTAATAGCCATAGTAATCCTTAGGATTGATTTGAATTACCTTTTTATAGTCTCTTATTGCATCATCAAGCATCAGTAATTCTCTATACAGGACACCTCTGTTAAGATATAAATCTGGATCATGGGGATTGATGAGTAATCCTTTTTCTAAATATTTAATTGCTTCCTTGTGTTGATTAAGATATCTAAGACAAATGGCGATGTTGATATAACTATCAATATCTTGAGGATTTAGATTTAATGACTGAAAAAATAGGTCTTTGGCAGCTACAAAATCCCTTCTTTTTAAATAACAATTGGCAAGGTGAAAGGTTATATCAAAAGAATTTGGTGAAATATCATAAGCCTTCCTTAAAATACTAATGGCTTCGTCTATATTGTCAGAATTTAATAAAAGGACACCAAGATGGAGAAGGAGCTTGGTGTCTGTTGGATTTGATACTAATTGACTTTTTAGATAATGAATTAGTTTCTTATTATCTTGCATATCAATAGTAACAAAATATTATGAAGAATTAAGAAAAGGCTTAAGTTTTTTTTCTATTAAATTTGGGTAGATTACTGACCTGTTGAGCCTCTTAACCCAGCAGCAATATTAATATTTATGTCGATTAATATAGTTAACTTCTCTGGAGATGGAAAGGCCATTATATCAATAGATCTTTTATCAATGAATGAGCTAAGACTTAGCAAATCTTCTTTAATCTTTTTAGGTAAAGGGTTATCAGGATTTACAAGCTCTGTTTGTAAAAGGGTCCAGATTGTTTGATTATACTTGATGGACTCAGCTAATAAATTATATATGTCTGGATCATTCCAATTATTCTGACAATCTCTTAATAGTTTTGCAGATTTCTGGAGGACCATTGCCTCAAGTTCTCGCCCTGATAAAGTAGTTTGCTCAACTTTTTTATATGCATCTAAAGGATTGGCCATTTGCATTATAGTATATGTAAAATTAATTTTTTTTTCCATAAAAAAGTTGGAGATTGGCACCAGAGTTAGTAATTTTGATAAAACTGTAATTTCCCTTTTTAATAAGAATTTATGATTAATATGAGCTATTTTAATCCAAAATTATAATTAGTGAAAAAAATCCAATAAACCCAAAAATAGCGATAGGAAGGGCTGTTTCGGAATTTTTATAATCGACGACTTCATTTTAATTTTGCTTTATTCTTTATAATGCAATGCCTTTTGCTAAAGTTTCTCAAAATTTCTTCTATAAGATGTCGTATAAAAATTCCGAAACAACCCTTCCTACTTGATTTTATTAAGTTCTCAGTTCTATCGCTGATTTGGATAATATAAGAACTTGAATATTAGTTATTGAAAGGTATAAAGTAAACGATTCAGTCTATAGCACAAAAAATGAAAGGAGGTTTAATGAAAGGTAAGACTGCTAAAGAGAGTTCCGTTATAATAGCACAAGTCATGAACCCTCAAGATGCAAATCCTGCTGGGAATGTTCATGGCGGTGTTATTATGAAACTTATAGATACTGCTGCTGCTGTTGTTGCCACACGACATTCAAGATGCAACACTGTTACTGCCTCAATAGATAGTCTGTTATTTCATAATCCCATTTATATTGGTGACCTTGTTTTTTTTAAAAGTAGTTTAAACATGACTGGAAAGACATCTATGGAAATAGGTGTGAGGGTAGAGGCAGAAAACCTCATGACAGGCGAGATAAGACATTCCGTATCAGCATATCTAACTTTCGTTGCCCTTGATAAAGATGGCAGACCCACCCCTGTGCCACCATTAAATTTGGAGACAGATGAGGAGAGAAGGAGAAATAAAGAGGCATATGAAAGAAGGAAAAATAGACTTGAAATGAGAGAAAGATATAAAAAAGTAGGGTAGTCTTTTTTAAAAAACTACCCTATCTATTTTTTAATGGATAGCGTCTCCGCCTGTGTCTTCTTTAACTGAAACTGCCACCTTGTATAACACTGTCAAGATTAATGCTCCTATTGCCCATACTCCAAGAGATATAGTTGCCTCTGGCAATGTTGGCCAGTATTCAGTAATCTTTTCAAAAGAATTAGGAACAAAGCCCCCAACAACAAGACCAAATCCTTTATCTATCCATAACGATATAAATACGCATATTGAAGCTAAAGCAAGTATAGACTCATTTTTTCTAAGTTGAGGGAAGACTAAGATGGCTAAAGCTACCACTGCAAGTATTGAACTTATCCACATTAGCGGAACAAGTTTACTATATCCATCAAGACCTGCATAAAGATAGACAAAAGAATGAGCATGTCCAGGGATACCGCTATAAAAGGCTGTAAAAAATTCGAGGCCAAGGAAAAATACATTGGTAATCATGAAATATGTGACTATTTTACCGAGTGTTTGAATAGCCTCTTGGCCGGGATCAAACTTTGTAAATTTTCTAACTATCAAACAAAGCAATATCAAAAGAGCTGGACCACTTGCAAAGGCTGATGCTAAAAATCTCGCAGCCATGATGGCACTGAGCCAAAAGTGTTTACCTGGAAGACCTGAATACAAAAAGGCTGTTACAGTATGTATTGAAGGTGCCCATGCTATTGACAAGTAAACAAAAGGTTTAACCCATTTTGGTGGTGCAATACCTTTTTTCTCTGCATGTAAGACAGTCCACCCCACTATCACATTCAATAATAAATAACCACTTAAGACAATCATATCATAAAACATTACTGAGTTAGGCGTTGGGTGAAGAATGACATTTAAGACTCTAAGTGGTTGACCTAAATCGACAAAGATAAAAAGCATACACATAATAACAGCAGGTATTGCAAGAAACTCTCCAAGGATTGTAATCCTACCAAAGGCTTTATGATTATGGAGATAATATGGTAAGACAACCATCACACCAGATGCAGCAATACCAACCATAAAAGTAAATTGTGAGATATAAAATCCCCATGATACATCTCTGCTCATACCTGTTAGACCAAGTCCATAAAAGAACTGTTGAAGGTAGAACAACATGCCTGCTCCAATTATAGCAAGCAAGAAGATTATCCACCCCCAATAAGTCTTACTACCTGAAAGGGCTTTATCCAGCATGTTGACTACCTCCTTTGTTTTCTAAACTTTTGTCTTTGTCTGAAATAACATAAAAAACACTTGGACCAGTTCCTAAATCAGGCTTTCTTCTTATAGTGAAATTTGATGCTATCAACTTTCTTACCTCAGAATTAGGATCTTTTAAATCACCAAAGACTATTGCACCATTAGAATGTTCTGCACAAGCAGGTTGCTTACCAACTGCAAGAAGTTCATAACAAAGTGTGCATTTCTCTACAACACCTTTCATCCTTGCTGGAAATTCTGGATTAATTTCCTTTATAAAAGGTCTTGGGTCTTTGAAGTTAAAACTCCTTGCCCCATAAGGACAGCCTGCCATGCAAAATCTACAGCCAATGCAGCGGTGCATATCCATCATTACTATTCCGTCTGGTCTCTTGAAGGTTG
>DUZI01000063.1 GCA_013349595.1 Nitrospirota bacterium | reverse complement strand
TACTTTAACAAGTGCAGATGCATCAACGGCAGCACTGTGACAATGAATCCATCCTTGTGTATGAACAATGTTACTAACCCTTGAGCCGATTCCACCAATCATGTATTTTCTGCTTTTGAGTTCATTGACAAGAGGCTCAATATTTTTTTCCTCAGAGACGAGGAACTCAATATTATTTCTTGTGGTAAATCTTACATATCCATTACAATACTTCTCTGCAATATCTGCTATTTCCCTAACTGTATCGGTGCTAAGTAATCTTGGGGATGCAACCCTCACACTCCAAATCTTATCACCACTGTTTGCTGTGTGAACCATTACACCTGGATTGATTATTTCATGAAACTTCCAATCTCCATAATTCTTTTGTATAACAGGTGGTAGATACTCTTTGTAATGAGGTGGTCCTATATCTGTTTTTCTTTGTGGCGTTGCCATATTTATCTATTTCCTCCTTTTGATTAGATTATTCCGTAAAATCTGATTCTGCCCAGAAGTAGAATGGGTCTCTTCTTGGTTCTTTTATTTGTTGAGGCATAGGGTCAACACCAATATATTCAAGGAACTCTCTCATGCCTCTTCTAATGATAAGCTCACCAATTCTCTCTCTATTTTTACCATGCTCATCCCACCATTCCCACATCTTGCGAACTAAATCAAAGAATTCTGTATAGGGCGGCTCCATCTTCATAAATGGGATTATAACCCATGACAAGGTTGCACCAATGACAAAAGGAGCTTTACTACCTATCAATATGCTTGCACCCTTTTCACCTGTTGGTTTTAAAGCCTTTGTCATCCTTGTAATGCAATGCATACACCTTATACAATCATCGTCATTAATGGTAAGTTTTTTACCATCATAAGACATACATTTACTTGGGCATAAATTAACAATCTCTTCAGAGATATTCATACCCTTTTTTGCATAATTTGCAACTTCATCTTGATTAATATCTATCTTGCCCTTCCATGTTCCTATTATAGAACAGTCTGCACGAGCAATAGCTGCATTACAGTCAACAGCACAACCAACAGTTTTAAATTTAAATTTATATGGAAATGCTGGTCTGTGCATTTCATCTTGAAATTCTTGTGTTATTGCATAAGTAATATCGAGTGTGTTTATGTTTGACCATTCACACCTTGCTGGTCCAACACAACAACTTGGTGTTCTCATTGCTGAACCTGAACCGCCAAGGTCCCATCCCCTTGAAGAAAATTCAGTAAAGATAGGCTCAAGGGCTTCAGTTTTAGTACCAAGTAAAATTAAATCTCCAGTGGACCCGTGAAAATTGGTTAAACCGCTGCCATATTTTTCCCATATATCACACATTTCTTTAAGAAATGAAGCCTTGTAAAAAAGACCTGCAATTGAGTTAATTCTAACAGTGTGAAAGTGAGCTACCTCTGGAAATTCTTCAGGCAAGTCTGAGTATCTACCAATAACACCACTACCATAACCACGAACACCGACGATACCACCGTGTTTCCAATGAGTCTTATTGTCCTTAAAACATCTTTCAAGTTGTCCGAGTGCATCTGCAGCCATATCGGACTTTGCCGCTGCTTTTTTCATCTCCGTAACGAAACTTGGAAAGGGTCCCTTTTCAAGCTCGTCAAGCATGGGAGTTGCATAAGTCTTTGGCATAGATTCCTCCTTTTGTTTGGGTTTATGAAGCAAAATATATTGCTTTTTATAGATTTTTAAAAACGGTTATAAGACTAAACTACTACTAAATAAGAGGTCAAATAAATAAAATTTATTACAATATTAATTAAATAAATCTTGACCACCACTAACAGTGGAACTTAAAATTTTATTATGAAAATTAAGCAGATTGAACTAATTGGTTTTAAATCCTTTGCAGAAACAACAGTCCTTCCCCTCCACGATGGTATTACTTGTATTGTAGGGCCTAATGGTTGTGGCAAGAGCAACATAGTTGATGCCTTCAGGTGGGTGCTTGGTGAACAAAGTGCTAAAAGCCTCAGGGGTGATAAAATGGAAGAGGTTATCTTCCAAGGTACTGATCTAAAAAAGCAAAAGGGAATGTCAGAGGTATGCCTTACCATAACGCTTGTGACAGAACCAGCCATATCAAACAATGGCGATTTAAGACCTAATCAAAATACAACAGGTGACACTATCACTGTCTCAAGGAGACTTTACCGTTCTGGTGAGAGTGAATATTTATTAAACAAAAAAGTCTGCAGACTCAAAGACATTAGAGATCTCCTCCTTGATACAGGGCTTGATGTAAAGAGTTATTCCATCTTAGATCAAAATCGCATATCAGAGATTGTTAATTCCAAGCCATTTGAGAGGAGATTTTTGATTGAAGAATTAGCAGGTGTGATGAAATATAAGGTCCGTAAGGCAGAGGCAGAGTCAAAACTTGAATCATCAAGACAAAATCTAATAAGGATAAATGACATTGTCATTGAAAGGAAGCGTCAACTCGGTAGCCTTGACAGACTCGCAAAAAAGGCTGAGAAGTATAAAAAACTATTTACAGAGGCAAATGAGCTGGAGGTTAAGATTGCCAAAGGAAAGCAATCCATTATTGAATTGGAATTAAATTCCCTATTAGATGAGACACAAGGCTATGAAGTCCAACTAACGAGCCAAAAGGCTCACCTATCAGAATTATTAAACAAGATTGAAACTCAAAAAATAGAGATTGTCCAAGAGCAAGGCACACTTTTAGATATTGAAGCCTCACTTACCAAATGGAGTAAAGACTTAAATGATGCAGAAAAAAAATCAGCCATAACAAAGGCACATATTGAAAATAATAAGTCTGAACTTCAAAGACTTATTCAACAAATAGAAGATACTAAAGAGAGACAAATTACATCTGAAAATAGATTAAGTGAACTCAAGACTTTAAAAGATGATTTAGAGACTTCAATCACATCGCTCAGTGATGAAATTACCAAACAAACTAATCTCTGTAAAACCTTAGAAGAACAAATAAAAAAAAAGGAAACAACAGTAGAGACGCTTAGGAAGGAACTTTTCAAAAAATCTGATGAATTAAGCACTAAAAGAAACGAACTTAACAAGAGGTATTCACATTTAGAACACCTTGATTATAAAGAAGAAATAGCCCATCGAGATAAAGAAGTACTTACAAAGACAATTGATACAATCACATCAAACATAAATAAACTGAAAGATAAGATTATTGAGCAAACAGATGAGGCAAAAAGATTACAATCAGAGAGGCAAAATCTACTAAACCAAATCAATGAATTAGAACATATTATTGAAGATTTAAAACAAAATCTTTCAAATTGTAGGGAAGAACTTGCAGGCAACATATCAAGGCTTGAATCAATAAAGGAGATTTCATCAAAAAATCCTGCCCTTTTAACCTTAACAGAGGCTTTGAATAAAAACCTCACCCCCCTTTCTGATTTAATAATGGTTAAAAAGGACTTTGAGAGTGCTTTTGAGGCAATACTATTTGAAAAGATTAATGCCTTAAAAGTTGATACTCAACAAGATTTGCAGGAGATATTAAATATCATAAAGGAAAATAACATTGTAAGGACAGTGCTTTTTTATAATCCATTAAACCCCTCACACTTGCCTCCTCAATCTATTCCAGAGTTTGATGGAATCATAGGCAGGCTTACTGATTATCTGAGTGATAATGGCTCTAATCAGGATATTGTCCAATCACTTAAGGCTGAATTGTCCAATATCTTTATCATTGAAGATATTAACAAGGCAATGACTTACATTAAAACAAATCAGCCTAATTCTATAACCTTTGTGACGCCTGATGGTGTAATAATAAACTCCTCTGGCTGGATTACCTATGGTAAAGTATCAGAAGTCCTCAAAACAAAAAGACAGGGTAGGGAGTTAGAGGAATTGATAACTGCTCTACAAAGCCAAATTGAGGAATTACAACAAAAAATAAATAAAAAATCAGAGGAAAAGGGTAAAATTCAGGACAACGCATCAGGACTTCACTCAATTTATTTAGAAAAAGACAAACAGATCTCACTCAATCGACAGAGCATTGAAGAGGCAGAAAAGGACTTGCTTCGCAAAAAACGGAGGCTTGACTCCATTGATATGGAATTTTTAACCATAAATTCTGAAAAAGATGCCCTCAAATCAGACATTGAAGGTAGAAAAAATAAAATCAAAGAACTTGAAGAGATAAGGGATACGATTCAAACAAACATAAGCACAATACAAAATGAATTGTCGCACCTAAAGACCGAATTACGAAAAGAACAGGATTTAGAAACCTCTTTGAAATTAAAAAAGACCACCCTCACAGAACGACTTGATTCATCTTTAAAGGAAATTACCCTTTTAAGTAAACAATTAGGTGAATATGAAACAAACATTGAAAATTTTGAGAAAAATAAAGACAAGATAGCCCATACTATTGAACAGGACACTACCAAACTAAAGACTATTGAAGAAAACATTAAGGTCTATCTTTCAGAAATCAATAAACTCACATCACAACAACAACAACACAAAGAAAAACTTACTCAAAAGAATGAAATAATTAATATCCTTGAAAAGACAATAACTACTATACGAAATAAAATTGACATGGTTAGTGAAAGTATTACAGAGCTGAACAAAAAAATCTTTGAAAAGAAACTTATTAAAGAAAACATTGAGCAGGCAATTTTACAAAAACAAGGCATCAACTTGAATGATGTTGCTCAAACTCAAGACAACATTGACGAGCAGGAAATCAGATTTAATGAACTTAACGAAAAGATTAGGGAATTAGGGCCTGTAAGTATTGAGACTATTGCTGAATATGAAGAGCTAAAAAGAGACTACGACTTTTTAGTCAAACAACAACAAGACCTGATTCAATCGATAGAAGAACTTGAGGAGGCTATTAACAGGATTAACACCACCACAAGAAAGAAATTAAGAGAGGCTTACAATTTGTTAAGAGAAAAGTTTAATAGTGTCTTCACAAGGCTTTTTGGAGGTGGCAAGGCTGATATAATCCTCACCGATGAGAATAATATCCTTGAGGCAGGGCTTGAGATAGTCGCCCAACCACCAGGCAAGAAAAATCAAAATATAAACCAACTATCAGGTGGTGAAAAAGCTTTTACTTCTCTTGCACTACTTTTTGCAGGATTTCTCATAAAGCCAAGCCCACTTTGTATCCTTGATGAGGCAGATGCCCCTTTAGATGAATCAAACACAGAGAGATTTTCAACCATGATAAAAGAACTCTCAAAAGACACACAATTTGTTATAATCACTCACAACCGTATCACTATGGAGATTTCCGACTATCTCTATGGAATAACTATGGAAGAACCTGGTATTTCTAAAAGCCTATCTATAAAATTTAAAGATATTGAAAGGGTAATTAATTAAGTGAAAGAACTAGAAAATATTGACATTACTGATAGCCCTGAAGAACTCATTTGTTACAGTTATGATTCTTCTTATGTCAAAGAGACAAAGCCTGCCTTAGTCGCTTGGCCAAAAAATGCAGAAGAGGTATCAAGACTGGTCAAATTTGCCTTTACAAGGGATCTCTCAATTGTCCCAAGGGGTGCAGGTACCGCCATGACAGGCTCATCAGTGCCAATTGATGATAAGACCCTAGTCATAAGTCTTGAAAAGATGAAAAAACTTCTTGACATTAACACAAAAAACATGACTGCCCTTGTAGAACCGGGCATTCTTAATGGAACTCTACAAAGGGAACTTTACTGTCTTGGTTTTTTTTACCCACCAGACCCATCAAGTCTTAATTTCTGCACAATTGGTGGTAATGTTGCAACAAATGCAGGAGGTCCGAGGGCGATTAAATACGGAGTGACAAGGGATTATATTATGGAGTTAGAGTGTGTTTTGCCTGATGGGACAATTATTAATTGTGGTGGCAGGACTCACAAAAGGGTGGTAGGTTATGATTTAAAGAATCTCTTGATTGGCTCTGAAGGGACACTTGCCATTGTCACAAAAATTAGGCTTAGGATGCTTCCTCTACCTGAAGATGTGGCAACCCTTCTTGTTTCATTTACAGACATTCAAAAATCAGCAGAGGCAATTGATAAAATTATTGCCTCAAAGATAATACCGAGAACACTTGAGTTTATGGATAGAAATAGCATCATGGCAGTTGAACAATATAAACCACATGGTCTACCAATGGATGCTGAGGCACTACTAATCATAGAAATTGATGGATATGCAGATTTAATCAAAAAAGAGGCGGAGAAAATTGCCCATATATGCAACAGCCTTGGTGGCAATGTTGTCCTTGCAGCCGATGCCTTTTCAAGAGAGCAGATATGGAGTGCCAGAAGGGCAATATCTCCTGCCCTATATCATATGAAGCCTTATAAGATTAATGAAGACATCGTAATCCCACGAGACAAAATTCCCCAGATGATTAGCATAATCAATAGAATATCTGTTGAAAAGTCAATTCAGATTATTTGTTTTGGTCACGCAGGTGATGGAAATATACATGTAAACATAATGACTGATGACAAGGAAGGACAAAGAGACAAGATTAATGAAGTCATAAGGGTAATCTTTGAAAATGCAGTAAAACTTGGTGGTTCAATTTCAGGTGAACATGGTATTGGAATCACAAAGGCACCTTACCTTGATATGGAACTCTCAAAAAGACAAATTTACATAATGAAACAAATCAAACAAATCTTTGACCCTCAAAATAGATTAAACCCATCAAAGATATTTGCTTAAATTGTAATTGGATAAATTGGGTTACTAAAAAAGAGGCTTGAGACAATTTAAAATATCTTAAGCCTCCTTTTGAGAATATTAGTATTGTCAAAGATTAACCACAGAGGAAAGATTTAAATTAAAGAGTTTAAAACACTGCTGTCCAAAATAATTTAATTTCATATAAACCATCTGCTTAAATCAAGCATTTTTTATAGATATTTTTGCATTTTCAAAATCAGGTTGTTCTTTTTTATCTTCATTATGCTATCCAAATCTGTATCATTACCCCATTAAAACTCGTCCTTACAAAACTCTTTATCTTTAGATTCTGCTTTATCATCTTAAAAAATCTCTCTATCTACCACCTGTCCTTGTATATCGCTGTAAAAGTCATTCCTTGAAAATATCTGTATAATTTATCCAAAAATATTGATAAATTTAAACTTACTGATTTAATGGGTAGTCTCTTTTATGTTTAGAAAACAAATTTTACCCGATTGAGGCTACCTTTTTAAATGCTATTTTAGACAAGTGTGAATTTTAACTAATTGAGCCTCCTTTTCAATTACTATTTTAGAAAGATGTTGTAGATAATACAAAAAAGTGATAAAGATATACATCGATGGGTAATGTCAAAATTTTCATGAAAAAAATGATAACAAATGCAACCACAGAGGACATCTCTGGGAACTCAAGTAGATACGATAGTTAAAAACACAAAAATTTCTATATGAGAGTGATTGATAAGAGTGTTGGTTCATTGATTTATTTAAATTTAGAAAAGATTAAAGCACAGCTTAAAAGGATTAAAATGCGAGTGCACAGAGGGGGAGTAGTCTATTTTTTTCATAACCTCTTGAATTTAAATCTTTTTTCCGTGTTCTCTGTGGTTAATTTTGACAATACTATGAGCAGTATTCAGAGGTGTAAATGACTCTTTTGCAAATGTAATAGCCCTGCATCTGTAGTAGAATGTTGCTGAAAGGTCAGCATTGTATATTACATGGCGATACGATAGTATATTTGTATTAATTTATGGGTGTCATTACTTGTAAAAGAAGGAATAAGACATGAATATCACTAATATTATCGTTTTTTTTCGCATGACATTAATTTTAACAACTGATATTCACAATGGCATTCCCTTATGGTTGTGGGTCAAGCAAGAAATTGCAGGAGCCTAATCTCATCAGTGAGGGGAGCAGTTTCGGTCCACTCATAGGAAATGTTGTAAGCGGTATCGCAAGCGGAGCTGGGGGTAAGATTGGGTCTGTTGTCATGGGTCTGATTCTTGATGAGCTTGGCTGGTGAGATAAGAGCAATCAACAAGAAATGGATGCCTTTAACAATATGAAAGATGCGCTTAATCAAATAGTACAACAGCTTCAAGTGATTGAAGACCAGCTTAACTCTCTATTTACAGAGTTGGAGATTACTAAGGAAGAGATAATAGCCAACACAAATGATCCAACTGATGCCATAACCCAGATTAATACCTTCCATGATAATTTGAACAATATGTCAAATGGTAAGAATCCTGGAGAATGCAAACAGGTGGATATATTAGATTTTGCAAATACGGTTGAGACCAATTATCAGATAGAAAATGATGTTAACCAGATACATGATGCTATTCTGCCGCCCACTTTGGCAAAGACGCCTGTAATAGAAAATTTTACAACCCTTGCCCTGAACAATATAAATCCTAAAGGTAAAAACCCTGTGGATGCTTACAACGGAATAGAGCGCTATTTTTCACAACTCATGCTATATCAGCTCAAAGGAGTGAATCTCGTCGTAGAAACGAAAAATGCAAAGAAGAAGGCAGGCGTGAGCGAGCCTGTTGATGCAAGTACATATTGGAATGCCTTTATGACGAAAAAATATCAGCCTCAGGTGGACAACT
>DUZI01000062.1 GCA_013349595.1 Nitrospirota bacterium | reverse complement strand
GGTTGGTGGGGGATTATATTCTCATCCCCCACTGAATTTGATAATTAATTAAGTAATTTCGTAGTTTCTAAGGCTTTTTACAAGTTCACCTTTGTGGTCAACTATATCAATCCTCACAGGAATTGCACCAGGAAGGGTGTGTGTAGAACAAGCAAAGCAAAGGTCATAAGGACGGTAGGCAATCTCAACAAGATTAAGTATGCCGTCATCAACCTTACCATTTTGTATGAAGTGTTTAGCTGCCTTTTTGACTGCTACATTCATTGGTCCTTTGTTGTGAGTAGTTGCAACAATAAGATTTGCATCTGTCACAAAACCCTTTTCATCAGTCTTGTAATGATGAATGAGTGTGCCTCTTGCAGCCTCAACTATCCCAACACCTTCACCAACAGGTTTGCCAAGTTCCTGACGAATATTTGTGTCTGTTATACTCTCATCAGAGGCAATATTTTTAACATTTTCAGCAGCGTTCATAAGCTCAATTGCCCTCATCCAGTGAAATGCCAATGTGTTGTGAACTGGTTTGCCACCAAATGCGTTGAGCATCTTCTCATAGCCTTCCTGTGCAAGGGGTGTGTCAAAACCACTCGCTACATTAAACCTTGCAAGCGGACCTACTGTATAAATGCTTGTGTCATCTCCATCATCTAAACCTTTCCATCCCAATTTTTTTAGATAAGGTGCCTTTTGATAGCTCCAAGGTAAAGGTCTTTCTGCTATAAAGTCAAGATATTCCTTGCCTTTGAACCTGCCTATTTCCTTACCCTTTGTATCAACTATTTTTTGAGTGCCGTCATAGTAAGTGATCTTATCATTTGCATCAACAGTTCCAACATAGTTTGATACAACCTTGTAAACATTACCTGTAACAAGTTCCATATATCCTTTGTTTTGTAAAACAACCTTATCAAATATATCAAGGGTTAATTTGCCAAGTTCAAGACAATCATCAGCAAGTTTTAAAATTTCCTGCCTTTCTTTTTCTGTAATAGGCTTTGACCAACCTCCTGGTAAAGCAGCAACAGGATGACTTGGTTTGCCTGCTGACATTTCACAGATTTTAACGGCAGATTGTCTCATCCTGAGAACTAATTTACCTGTATCTGCTCCGACTTTTAATACTAAACCTACCAAATTCCTCTCTGCTGGTGATGCCGTAGGACCACATACAAAGTCAGGGAAACCTAAAGCATAAAGAATACCTGTATGGTCTTCAACATAGTGGGCATTATAGAATAATTCTCTTATCTTTTTTGCCGTTGGGGTTGGTTCTACACCATAAACGCCATCTGCAGCCTTCGCCGAGGCTGTAAAATGAACGCCCCTTCAGACTCCACAAATGGTGCATACTGTGCGAGGCACCTCCTCAATGGGCATACCCTTGAGAAATTTCTCATAACCCATAAATTCAACAACCTGCATAAATGCGTTGTCCACATTACCTTTGTCATCAAGAAATATTTTAATCTTGCCATGGCCTTCAAGCCTTGTCATTGGATTAATTTCTATGGTTTGCATTCACTTCCTCCTTATAGGTTTCGTTCATAGTGTTTTAATTACCTATTGAGCTTTTTGCCAAGTGCTGACCCTGCAAGTGTATATCTATAAAAGAGGTGAACTGGATCAGGTATTTCGTCAACAAGTTCTTCCTTTTCAAGCATACTCGCTATAGCACTTATAGCTCTTGTCCCAAAATCTTTTACTCCAGGTATAGGTCCTCCGCAACCTCTGCAAGGCATATTGGCATTTGGACACTTAACCCCACAATCTCCCTGTGTTATCGGACCAAGACAAAGATACCCTTCTTCAAGGAGACAAGCCCCTTCTGTAGGTGTGCCTTCAAAGGTCCTCTTTATTGTTGTTGTAAATTTCTTTGGTTTCCCTGTCAATACAGGATTCCTCCCACATACTTCACAAAGAGCCTTGCCACTTGTAATCCATGATCCTGGCGGCGGAAGTTGACCTGTAAGAAGGGCTGTAAAGGCAGTCTTGACATGGTCATAGTGAGGTGGACATCCACCTATATAATAATCCACAGATACTACTTGGTCTAATGGCTTCGCATCAAATAAGGCTGGTAAGGTTAAGTCATATTTGCTATCTACAATACATGATGTCTGCGGTATAACCTTATCAGGATTGTCAGTGCTCATTGTGTCTACATAAGCCTTATCAAGTAATTGTTCTGTCGTATAGAGATTAACAAGACTCTTGATACCTCCACTGGTTGCACAGATTCCATAAGCAATCAAAACCTTACACTTTTTCCTCATAACCTTGACTATATGGTCGTGTTCAGAGTTCCTAACATTACCTGTAATCAGTCCTACGTCGATTGACCCATCAGGCATAGCCTCAAGATCTTTATATTTTGCATCAGCTACAGTAGGAGCCCAAAAAACTATATCTACTGCAAGGGCAACATCTACTAGTGTTTCAGATAAATCAACTACCGCAATATCACAACCCCCACAGCCACCTGCGAGATAATATGCAAGCTTTGGTTTAGACATTTGCCCCTCCTTTTATTGGATTTGGTCCGAGTTCTCTAATCTTTGCATCAAAGACTGTCATTTCCTCCGCAAATTTCTTCCCTTCACTACCTGATATCCATTCAAGTTTTACCCTTTCATCTTCTAAACCTAAATCTACAAGAGCCCTCTTTAATAAGTTAAATCTCTTTATCGTATTGTAATTACCAGACCGATAATGACAATCACCAAAATGACAACCCCCTACAAATACACCATCAGCACCACTTTTAATGGCTTCAGTTATAAACTCAGGCTCTACTCTGCCTGAACAAGGCACTCTAACTATGTGTATTGATGGAGGATACGAATATCTTAAACTACCTGCAAGATCAGCACCCTGATAGGTACACCAATGACAGGCAATAACTATAATCCTTGGTTCCCACTCAGCCATGTTAATTACCTCCTTTTATTTTATTAATTGCTCCATCTAAAGGTACTTTCGTAAATGCCGTTAACTTGTCAATATCAGCTCCTAATGCCAATGCAATCAATTGAATTATATGAAGTGATGGTATCTGATAATTTAATTTCTTTTGCTCAATCAATAACGCCTGCCCTGCATCAAACTGCATTAAACATGAACTACATCCAATTACACAAATGTCAGGGTCTAATTCTTCTTTAATCATATCTAATTTTTTCTTGAAAAGTGCAAGTGATTTATCTGATGCATTCGATCTTAATGCACCCATTCCACAACAATCTGTAATAGCACTGTAGTTAGGGGCAGAACCACCCATTGCCTCACAAATTTCTCTTAACCGCTTTGGCTGAAAGGTGTTGTCTTCACTAGTAGGATAAGCTTCGCTTGGCCAAAGATTGTGACACCCTGTTTGAACAGCACATTTAAGACCATTGAGATTTACTTTGACCTTTTGTTTTATTTTCTCTAATCCTACATCTTCATATATAAAATTTATAAAATTCGATACCTTTGCAGTTCCTTTGTATTCTTTCCCAACTTTTGCATATATCTGGTTAATCTTTTCAATTAATTCTGGATGTTGCCCCATATGATGTTTGGCTTCATTAAGTGACCCATAACAAGAACCACAACCAGTTACTAAATCAATACCCTTTTCGTCTGCAAGAACTAAATTCCATGCAGATGCAGCCGCCCATGCTTCTATATCAATGGAAGGCATAGTGCCAAAGGCCGGACAACAAGATGCTCCTTCAAGATCAACTGCATTAGTCTCTAATTCACTTAATATATACCTCGCAGAATACTCTACATCAGGTCTATTAAAAGGAATATTACATCCTAAAAATAATCCTACCTGTTTCATATCGTCCCTCCTAATCAAGCTTAAACGGCGCTACATCAGCCAATGATGTTTGTTTTAAAATTTCCTGAAATTTCTTCTTCAGTTCCTCGTGACTTGTTAATGTCGGTGGCTTTTCAGGAAGTCCTACCTTCTTCCTCCTCTCCTCAAAACCCTTCGGAAAAACTGCATGTCCATTTTTATATAGATTCCTTAATCCTTCATACGTATTCGCTGGACATGACTCATCTCGCACCGCTGCCCTTCTAACTGCTTGTATTATCTCATAAGGCTTGATATCCATTGGACAAACCTCTACACACCTATTACAGGATTGACATCCCCATACAGATGAATCTTCAAGAAGTATTTCTTTTAAACCCAATGTTGCTGCATGAATGATTCTCTTTATATAAAAATCAAGCCCTGCTAATGCCATCGGACAAGTCGATGCACACTTGCCACATTGGATGCACTCTTTCAGTGAATGAGCTCCAAACTTCTCTAAATATTTTATAAACTCTTCATCACACTGATTCAGATTAATTACATTTACGCCACTTTCTTCCATTTTATGTCCTCCTTTCTAAATTAGGCTTCTACTAATGCAGATATTTGTTCTAATATTTGCTCTGTTGTAAAACCATGAAATGTTATAGCCCTCGATGGACAGGCCGATGCACAAACTCCACAACCAGCACATAAAGCAGCCTCTATCTTCGCCTTTTCCTTGTCTTTATAAGTCTCAAGCTTAATAGCATTGTATGGACATAATGGAACACATACTCCACAACTACTACATTTATCTTTATCAACCTCAGATACAATAGCTTCAAATTTTATCTTGCCAGGAATTATCAATGATGCTGCTGATGCCGCAGCCGCTCTGGATTGAGCTATTGATTCTGGAATGTCTTTTGGCCCTTGCACACAACCAGCAATCAATACACCCTTTGCTGATGTTTCAACAGGAAAAAGTTTTGTATGAACCTCTCTTAAAAATCCTTCTCTCCCACAAGTTGCTGAGAATTGTCTGCCAAGTTCGTCAACTCCATCTGGAGGCTCAATAGCCGTTGCTAAAACAACTAAATCAGCTTCTAACTCCACTGGTGAACCTAAATCAACATCAAAACCTCTTACTCTAAGTTTGCCATTTGGTTTTTCATCTACAGAGGAAACCCTTCCACCTCTTATTATCTTGGCACCAAGTCCTTTCGTATATACATAAAACTCCTCAAAATCTTTGCCAGCAGTTCTAACATCAATAAAGAAAAGATATAAATTAATATATGGATACTTCTCCTTAAGAATCCTTGCATGTTTAAGCATATACATACAACAAACCTTTGAACAATAAGAATGATGTCTCTCATCTCTACTGCCAACACATGATATCATTGCTATGTTCTTTGGCTTCGTCCCATCTGATGGTCTTTTTAATTCACCACCAGTAGGCCCTGTCGAAGAGAGAATCCTTTCAAATTCCATTGATGTGATAACATCAGGGGATTGGGGTGAGTATTCTTTAAAATGATCCTTCGACATTGGTTTAAATCCAGTGGCTATTATCACTGAACCAACTTTTATATTTACATATTCATCTTTATCATCAAACTTGATCGCATTTGCTGGACATCCCTGAATACCTTTTGCTGGTATTCCTTTTTCACATATTTGACATGCAGGCTTCCCAGCTTTTTTGAATGTCTTGAAATATAAACAATTTTGTTCATCAATTACTGCCTTCTTTGGAACAGCTTGAGGATATTCTATGTAGGCAGCCCTTCTTTGATTAAGTCCATAGTTGTATTCGTTAGGTACCTTTGATGGACATATTTCTGTACAAACTCCGCATCCTATACATTTATCCCAATCTATATAACTTGCTTTTTTCTTGATTTTTATATCGAAATTACCTACATACCCCTTTACATCATCAACCTCTGCGTACGTAATAACTTCAATATTTGGATTTTGGGCGACCTCGCCCGTTTTAGGTGTGAGTATTCAGGCCGAACAATCCATTGTAGGGAAGGTTTTGTCAAGCTTTGACATATTACCGCCTATTGACGGCTGCTTTTCAACTAAATAGACCTTGATGCCCATACTTGCAAGATCAAGTGCTGCAAACATACCAGCTATTCCACCTCCTACAATCATTACAGATTTTTCAACATCTCCGTAACGATCAACAAGTGGTTTTGCAAGCCTGACTTTAGCAACCGCACTATTTACAAGCCTTTTCGCCTTCTCTGTTGCACCCTTCTTATCATGCCAATGAGCCCAACTGTCTTGATCCCTGATATTTGCCATCTCAAGGAAATACTTGTTTAAACCACCTGTTTCCAAGGCATTTCTGAAGATTGGCTCATGCGTTCTGGGAGTACAAGCTGCCACTACAACCCTGTCAACTAAACCATCTTTAATGTCCTGTTTGATGACATCTTGTCCCGCATCAGAACACATAAAGAGGTAATTCTTGACCACTGTTACATCAGGTAGCGTCTCGGCATACTTCATAACTTCGTCAACATTAACAGCGCCAGCGATGTTTTCACCGCATTTGCATACATACACCCCTACCTTTGTCATTTTGACTCCTCCTTATTAAAATAATACCTATAAATATAGGATATTAAAACGATGTAACTTAATTTAATCTATAAAACTTTGTCAAGGATTTATTCTTTGTAATTCAATGAGTTATTTAATAGGTTAGCACTAATGACAATTTGCTTAGGTAATTATAATTTAGTAGTTTATTGATTTATTATGAAAATAATCTGAAATTAAAATCTGAAAATGTTAAATTATTTTTTTTTAAGTTTACAATATATTTAGTTTCTTACACCTTATTTTTATAAATTTCTATTTTGATTAAAAGAGAAGGAAATAATATTGTTTAGAATTTGAGGCAGTAGGATAAGATGAGATAGTAAATGCAAGTATGAAAGATATTTGAAGATTATGCTTATAACGAAAGGATAAACCATTAATATGCTTTTATGTGCAAACATTGATTATTTAAAATTTAGAAGGCATATTAGAAAGTAGGCGCATGGGGGATTGAACCCCAGACCTCTTCCGCGTCAAGGAAGCGCTCTCCCACTGAGCTATGCGCCTAAACGGTCTGAATTTTAAGAATTTCTAAATGCTTTTGTCAACTTTTATAAAGGACCTTAAAATAGCGATAGGAAGGGCTGTTTCAGAATTTTTTTAATCGACGATTTCATTTTAATTTTGCTTTATTCTTTAATAATGCAATGCCTTTTGTTAAAGTTTCTAAAGATTTCTTTTATAAGGTGTTGTATAAAATTTTTCACCAACCCTTCCTACTTGATTTTATTAAGTTCTCAGTTCTATCGCTGATTTTGGGAAAGATTGTAAAAAAATATTTGTGAAAGTTGAATAAGTAAAGAATAATATCAAGAATAGAAAATAATTAGCTCTTTGGGTTTAATAAAGTCAGGCTTGAATAATCAAGATTCTTCATCTAAAATCAGATAATCAGATTTAATTATTTCCCTTGCTGTTTCTGAATCTTGTTCGAGGACGAATATTCTTATTTCAGCAAGTCTTCCAATGTTTACAGGATAAGGACTAACCCTGTATGATTTAACCATGACCTCAATATTACAACTTTTAAGAAGTTCTGTTATCATATCAGCCTCAAGTGAATCAAGGCTGACATATATTTCAATCCACTTTTGTTCCATTATCAATTTTTCTTATTACGAAGGTTTCTTCTTCTTTTCTAATATGAAGCCCTAAAAATTCAAGACATTCTGTCATTGGTCTGCCAAAGATTAGATTTATAGATTTTTCCTTTATACCAAAAGAGTTTGCGACATAATCTCTTGCCGAGATATCAAATTTTAGTATGTCTATTAGGTCCTTTAAGGCTTCCTCATTATTTCTATGGAATTTTTCAATAAGATTTAAAAATTTATCATAAGAACAAAATTCTTCATGCTTTTCAATGAGGTCCATTAAAAAATCTATCCCTCCAAAAATGTCTTTTCTTTTTAAGCACCTGTCTTCAAGTCCTTCCATAGGAGGGGTATTATCCCAACATTCAAATTCTTTGCATTGAATAGGTCTATTTTCATAAATAGAGCATTGCCCAGCACCTTCATAAAAAATGCAACCACTATCTTCATCTATCTTTATTACTTCAATTGGTGAATAATATAAATCCTGTTCTCTGCGATTATACAAAGGCTCATTAAGCCTAACGGTATATGTGTTTGTGTCGTTTAATAAATTGCTTAAATATAACTTGTAGTCATCTTTAAGTAACATCGGGCTTGCACCTATACAACAGGTGCCACATTTATTGCATTCTGTTTGTTTCACTATTATTTTCTTTCGTCTCTCTGCAGGTGCTTGATTGGTAAATGGTGTGATGATTTGTAATTTGTCTTTTAAGTCTGTCATTTTTTATCTCCTTGATTGGTTAATGCTTTTTATAAGTTCCCTATATCCTTAAAATAGCGATAGGAAGGGCTGTTTCAGGCTTTTTATAATCGACAAATATTTCGCTTTATTCATTATAATGCAATGCCTTATGACAAAGCCCTAGGAACTTTTTTTATAAGGTGTCGTATAAAAATTCCACACCAGCCTTTCCTATCTTACTTGCCTATTTTATTAAGCTTTTTAGTTCTATCTCCGATTTTGGTCTATATCTTTAATATTGTAATCTCTTACCCTTAATAACCGTCACTTTTAAAGGGAATCATTGAGTTTTTTATAATCTCTATAAAATGCTTACTATTAATATTGCCACTTCTATACTGAATTATGCAATTTGGACAAGAAG
>DUZI01000061.1 GCA_013349595.1 Nitrospirota bacterium | reverse complement strand
AAATAGCGCTTAGGAAGGGCTGTTTCAGGATTTTTATAATCGACAAATTTTATTTATAATTTTGTTGATTTATACATTTAAAACAATGCCTTATGACAAAGCCATAGGAAGTTTTTTTTATAAGGTGTCGTATAAAAATCCTTCATCAGCCCTTACTATCTTACTTGCTGATTTCATTAAGCTTTTAGTTCTATCGCCGATTTTGGTTCCTGTAATTCCTTGATTAAACTTGCAACTTATGCTAATCTTAATTTCCATTGGGTGCTCCTCCTTTGTTATTGGCTTAACAAAATAGGAGTTGCTCTTTTAGTGCCTATTTCGTTTTTACACTAAAAAAGTTTACACTATCCCCGCTTATTTTAGTTTATTAGCCATTTCTTTTAAGATTTTTTTATAAACACAAATTTAACAAACAATTAATTTATATGGAGGGGTCTAAGCTAATGTCTAATTGGCATACAAAGAATCAATCAGAAATATTTGAAAACCTTAAGACTTCATTCAAAGGTCTGTCTGAATCTGATGTGAAGGAGAGGCTAACTCAACATGGTCTTAACCTTTTAAAAGAGAAAAAATCAAAAGGTCCATTTGGACTATTATTTGATCAATTCAAAGACTTCATGATAATCCTACTTGTTATTGCATCAGTCATCTCTGGACTGATTGGTGATATTGTTGATACGGTGGCAATACTGACAATTGTCTTAATTAATGCAATTGTTGGTTTTGTTCAGGAATACAAGGCTGGGAAGGCAATGGAGTCTCTAAAAAAAATGGCTGCAAATCTTGCATCAGTTACAAGAGATGGCAATACAGAGAAGATTGATGCAACCTTGTTAGTTCCAGGTGATATTGTCCACCTTGAAGCAGGTGCAGTTGTTCCTGCTGACATTAGGCTCTTTGAGATGGCACAACTCAAGGTTGATGAATCTGCACTTACAGGTGAATCAGTCCCTTCTGAAAAGGCTATTGATACTCTGAAAGAAATTGATGTCCCACTTGGTGATAGAAAAAATATGGTTTACAAGGGAACAATTGTAAATTATGGCAGGGGAACAGGTGTAGTTGTTGCAACTGGCATGAATACAGAGATTGGAAAAATTGCCTATCTAATCCAAGACAATGAAGATAATAAGACACCACTTCAAAAGAGGCTTGCAGATTTTGGCAAAAAACTTTCTGTATCGGTCATATTAGTCTGCGCCTTATTATTTACTGTAGGCATACTTCGTGGTGAGCCAATTGCACTAATGTTTATGACCGCCTTGACACTGGTTGTTGCTGCTGTTCCTGAGGCACTCCCTGCTGTAGTTACTATATCTTTAGCTCTTTCTGCAAAGATCATGGTTAAGCAAAAAGCACTAATAAGACGACTCCCTGCAGTAGAAACACTCGGTTCTGTAACATATATTTGTTCAGATAAAACTGGCACGCTCACACAAAATAAAATGACCGTTGAGATGCTTTTCGCTGATAATAGATTGATAATATTAAGAGAGGGACTTAATGAAGAAACAAAGAGCAATAATGAGTCTCTCTTTATTGCTCTCTCTATTAGCAATGATGCAGTCTTTAATACGGAAGGAAAGTTGATTGGTGACCCTACTGAAACAGCCCTTGTAGAGATGGCACAAAAATTTGGTTTTTTCAAAAAAGATATTGAAAAGGCTTTCCCGAGGGTAGCAGAAATTCCCTTTGATTCTGATAGAAAAACGATGACCACTATTCATAAATATAAAGATAAGTTTTTAGTAATTACAAAAGGAGCTGTTGATGTAATGCTCACAAAGAGTAAGGACATTATGATAAATGGTATTATCAAGCCAATAGATGAACAAAAACTCTTTGATATTAATGAAGAAATGGCTTCAAATGGATTGAGGGTTTTATGTATTGCTCAAAAATTTTATGACAAAGTTCCTGAGGAACTATCATCTGAATTAATAGAAAATGACCTAACAATAATAGGGCTTATCGGTATTATTGATCCTCCGAGAGAAGAGGTAAAGGATGCTGTTGCTTTATGTAATAATGCAGGGATTAAGACGGTCATGATTACAGGCGATCATCCCGTGACTGCAAAGGCGATTGCCAAAGAAATAGGCATAACAACCTCTGAAAAAGGTGTTTTGACAGGCAAGGATCTAAACACAATAAGTGATGAAGAGTTTATTAATAAATATGTTATTGATACCAGAGTTTATGCAAGGGTTGCACCAGAGCAAAAACTAAAGATAGTAAAAGCATTACAGTCTAAGGGTCAATATGTATCAATGACTGGCGATGGTGTTAATGATGCACCTGCACTAAAAAGGGCAGATATAGGTGTAGCAATGGGGATTACAGGAACAGATGTATCCAAGCAAGCATCAGACATGATACTCCTTGATGATAACTTTGCCACAATAGTAAGGGCAGTCAAAGAGGGTAGAAGGGTCTTTGATGGCATTTTAAAGATGATTCGTTATATATTATCAACCAATTCAGGCGAAATAATGCTTATTTTCTTTGCACCTTTTTTTGGTTTACCACTGCCTTTACTCCCAATCCATATGCTTTGGCTCAATCTGCTTACCGATGGTCTTCCAAGCCTTGCCTTCGCAGGGGGACCTGCTGAACCAGATATAATGAATAGACCACCAAGAGACCCAAAAACCGGGATTTTAACTGGCACTATGGTAGTAAAAATACTCTGGACAGGCTTTTTACTTGCCTCTATCGGATTAATCATACAAGTCTATACAGTTCCTTTTATGCCAAAAGAAAAATGGCAGACCATTCTCTTTACTTTCATGTGCTTTGCAGAACTTGGTGCAGCCCTTGCACTTATCAGCGAGAAGAAATCCTTCTTTTCTTTGAAATTTAGAGAAATGAAATTTATGCTCGCTGCAGTTGGAGCGACATTATTACTTCAAGTTGCGATAATTTATATTCCCTTTTTCAATCCTATTTTTAAGACTACCCCTCTGACTTTAAACGAATTCCTTATAACCTGTGCACTTTCAACAGTCTTGTTTATAGCAATTGAGATAGAAAAACTAATTAGAAAAGGTTGGTGTGCTAATAGAAATTGTTAATAATAAATAGGGCTTATTTTATGCCTTTTAGCCCTATTTTATTAACCAGTTAATTCATCAACTTATAATATTATTCATCTCTTTTTGAACAGTTGGAAATTTTGTGATGTCTGTATGAGGCAAAAAGAGAGCAGACACATAATCATCCATAAAGCCCTTCATAACAGAGAGTTCGAGATAAGTCATCTTTGATGCTATCTCCTCAGCCTCTTTTATCAAATTAGTTGAAAGGAGACAAAGATAAGCACCTGTTGCAGATGTATTACCCATAAAGCGATACCTTTCGATTTCAATATCAGGTAACATTCCTATTATAATCGCCTTTTTAATATCTATGTAACTGCCAAAACCACCAGCTATATAGACCGTCTGTATTGCATCAATGGCTAAACCTATTTCGTTTAATATGGTCATAATACCTGCATATATTGCTGCCTTTGCCCTAATTAGATTGTCTATATCTACCTCTGTAAGAACAATGTCCCTGCCACCAGCAGAGTCATAATAAAAGACATATTCATAGCCTTCTTGACCAATTCTAATCCTCTTTGATTTTTCTGGTATGAATTTACCCTTTTGATTTATCAATCCAGTTATGAACATTCCTGCAAGAGCATCAATCATTCCACTACCACATATGCCAAGAGGTGTTACATCCCCAATCACTTTAAGGGTTGGTTCAAGGCTTTTAATATCAAATGTGACAGACTCAATTGCTCCTTGTATTGCCCTCATTCCAGAACTTATGCCACTACCTTCAAAACATGGTCCTGCAGAGCATGCAGCGGTCATTAGCCATTCATTGTTGCCGATTGCTACCTCACCATTTGTGCCAATATCCATAAAAAGCGCAATCTCTGCCCTTCTGTGCATCTTTGTAGCAAGGACACCTGATACAATATCCCCACCTACATAACTTGCCACACAAGGCATTGTATATACAGGAGCCTGTTGGTTGACTGATAGTCTTGCAAAGGATGCACGCCACAGAGGAAATCTATTGACTGTTGGTATATAGGGTTCCTCTCGTATATAAGCAGGGGTAAGACCCCAAAAAAGATGTACCATTGTAGTATTTCCAGAGATTACTACTGAGTCTAACTCACAAACCTTTATACTATGTCTTTCCTTGAAAGCAGTTATAATATTATTAATATCTTCAATTACTGCATCACGAAGCTCTTGCAAACCGTCACCTTCAGTGGCATGGACAATCCTTGTAATAACATCATCGCCATATCGTATTTGAGAATTATAAGTCGAGCCTGTATCAATCACTGTCCCTTTAATAATATCTACCAAATAAACAACTATTGTTGTAGTACCAATATCTATGGCAAGACCAAATCTACGATGACAATATTCCTTAGATGTAATAAATATTGCTTCTCTAATGCCATCAGGGAAATTAGTGTAATTTATATCAATCTCCCAATTAGACATTCTCAAAATATCTGCCATAGATAAAACAAATCCATGAGAATATCTAATTGGCGTAAGACCCAATTCATTAAGGGTTCTGTTGAGTCTTTCAAGGTCGCTTATGTTGTCTGATATATTTGGTGGTGGAAGTTTGATAGACTTTCTTATGACAAAAGGCATTATTGGTGAATCAAAAGACTTAAAATATTCATACAAATCCTTTGATTTTTCTTGTGCAATCTTATCACCTACTACAAGCCTTGAGAGTTTTGGTATCTCAATAAGGATATCATCCTTTGGATAGGTCTTGCAGGCAAGCACAGTCCTTTGCTCCCTCTCTTTTGTTGTGAGTTTACCATAAGAAATCGCATCATATTGACCACTTAACACATTAACCTTACACTTCCCACAAAAACCCTTACCACCACAGGATGAAGTGATAAATACTCCAGCCTTTTTTAATGCAGAATATATATCCTGTCCTTGAGTCAGTTCTATCTCTTCATTGGAACTTAGAAACAGCTTCATCTTGCCCTCCTTTTATAACCGATTTGATAATATTCAAAACCCATCTTTTTCATTGTATTATCATCATAGAGGTTTCTTCCATCGAAGATAACTGGCCCTTTTAGTAAAGTTTTTATCTCCATAAAGTCAGGGCTGCGAAACTCCTTCCATTCTGTCACTATAATCAAGGCATCTGCAGATTTAAGGGCTTCATATTTTGTATCAGCATAAGATATATTTTTTACATCTTTAAGCCAGTAACTTTTTGCTATCTCCATTGCTTTTGGGTCATAGGCTGTAATGAGAGCACCATTATCTAATAAGTCTTTTATTACAGTTAATGAAGCAGATTCTCGCATATCATCAGTCTCAGGTTTAAAACTTAATCCCCAAAGGGCAAATCTCATATCTTTAATAATTTTGTATCTATCCTTAATCATCTCATAGAGCTTGTGTTTCTGTTCTTCATTGACCTTTCTTACAGCCTCAAGTATTCTTGCTTTGTAGCCATAATCAAGGGCGGTCTTCTCCAGTGCCTTAAGATCCTTTGGAAAGCAACTGCCTCCAAATCCACAACCAGGATAGATGAAGTGATAACCAATCCTTCTATCACTGCCAAGCCCTACCCTCACCTTATTAATATCTGCACCTACTCTCTCGCATATATTAGCCATCTCATTCATAAAAGAAATCCTTGTTGCAAGCATAGCATTTGCAGCATACTTGGTCATCTCTGCACTCCTAACATCCATACTGATAAACCTTTCGTGGTTTCTTGTAAAAGGGGCATAGAGTTCCTTAAATTTTGCAAAGCTTTCCTCGCTTTCTGCACCAACTATGACCCTGTCAGGCTTTAGAAAATCATTTATGGCATCACCTTCTTTTAGAAATTCTGGATTACTGACCACATCAAAGGTTATCTTAAGGGCTCTCTTATCAAGACAATCTTGAACAATACCCCTAACCATGTCTGCCGTCCCAACTGGAACTGTTGATTTATTTGCAATTATCAAGGTATTTTCCATAAACTCACCTATACTTTTTGCTGCACTTCTTACATATTTCATATCTGCACTACCATCTTCACCTTGTGGGGTACCTACTGCTATAAATACTATCTCGCAATCCTTGATGGCAGTTTTTAAATCAGTGGTGAAATGTATGGTCTTTTTTTGTATATTATCTTTAAGTAAACCTTCCAATCCATGCTCGTAAATGGTTGTTTTTCCCTTTTTAAGTGTCTCTATCTTGACCTCATCAATATCAACACAAACAACCTTATTCCCCATCCCTGCAAAACAAACACCTGTCACAAGACCTACATATCCAGTTCCAATTATTGTTAATCTCATTTATTTATCTCCTTCCTCTAATAAACTATCATAAAGTTTTAATCCCTCTAAATGCTTATCTGTGAGGTCATAGTCAAGTTTGTTCCAATATTCAATGATTTCTTCTTGGGTCATAAATTGCTTTAGTGGTGTCAGTGATGCTAAATCTCTAATATTAGTCAGTGCAATATCTTTTGCCTTGTCAAGATTACTCTTAAAGTTATTAAAGATTTTGACCTTTTCACCAAAAATATTGTCTTTCCTAACAATCCAGAGGGCAAAGACAAAGGGTAATCCTGTATGTTCATACCATAATTCCCCAAGGTCATAGATTTTATAACCCCTATTTTCGACCTTTAATTGCAGTAAGGCATCGTCTCCAATGAGCAAAAAAGGATTATTACCTCTTTGAGGTGTTGATGATTCTACAAGTTTGAGTCTCACATTATAAAATCTTCTGCTAATGACCTTAAGCAGTCCAATGGATGTTGCAGACTGATTTGTCACCTGAACTATTTCACCATCCATTTGAGAAAGTAACTTTTGGGTAAAGAGAAAGATACTTCCCGCCTTACCCCTTGAGCTTATAGAATGTCCTGATAAATAAGTGTAAAGGTCTTTGTGATTTAAGTATTCAATAGAAGAAGATGGACTTAAATCTATCTCTCCGTTTCTTAATAATTTGTTTAACATTGAAGGGACACCGTCAACAAAATGAAGATCACTACAATCAAAATCCCTTTCAAGAATGTAAAAAATAGGAAAGAGATTGCCAAAGGGTATCCTGCCCACCTTTAATCTTTTCATCCCTTAACTACCCCAAGTGGTCTCATCTTGGCAACCTTGCGAGATATGCCTGCATTATTGACTACATTGACTACCTGCGAGATGTCTTTATAGGCATCGGGCATCTCCTCAGCAATAGTTTCCTTCCCTGATGCCATTACAATTATTCCTTTTTGTTCTAACTCACTTAATATAGACCGCCCCTTAGCATTCTTTATCGCCTGCCCCCTTGACATCTTTCGCCCTGCACCATGAGATGTTGAACCAAAGGTCTGTCTCATAGCCTCATCAGTGCCAATTAAAAGATAAGAAGCCCTTCCCATATCACCAGGTAGTATGACTGGTTGTCCATAACTTTTATATCTATCAGGTAATTCTGGATGTCTTGGATTAAAAGCCCTTGTGGCACCTTTACGATGGATTATTAGTTCACACCTCTTACCATTTATAATGTGTCTCTCTATCTTGGCAATGTTATGGGCAACATCATATATTAAGTTCATTGAGAGTGAACGGGGTGAAATTTTTAACACATCAATAAAGACCTCCCTTGTCCAGTGCATAATAATCTGTCTATTTGCCCAGGCATAATTTGCAGCAGCCTTCATAGCATTAAAATAATCCTGACCCTCCGGTGATTTAAAGGGGGCACATGACAATTCCTTATCCCTCAGTTCATAACCATATTTCTTTGATGCCGATTTCATTATATCAATAAAATCAGTGCATATTTGATGTCCAAATCCCCTTGAACCAGTATGGATCATTACAGTTATCTGCCCTTTGTATATGCCAAAGACATCGGCAATATGAGGTTCGTAAACCTCCACCACCTCTTGAATCTCCAAAAAGTGATTACCAGAGCCAAGTGTTCCCTGTTGATTTCTTCCCCTTTCATAGGCTTTTTTAGATATTGCAGAGCCATCAACACCTTCTAAGCAACCACCAGACTCAATATATTCAAGATCAGAGGCATCTCCAAAAGCTCTTTTTACAGCCCATTGAGCACCACCAGTAACAAGTTTCTTTTCATCATCAGGCCCTAATTTCAACCTGCCTTTAGAACCAACTCCAGAGGGAATTTCTCTATATAAACCAATTACAAGTTCTTTGAGCTTTTTATCTATATCGTGCCTAAAGAGTTCTGTTCTCAATAACCTTACACCACAATTGATGTCATAACCTACGCCACCAGGCGAAATGATGCCATTCTTAATGTCAAAGCCAGCTACACCACCAATTGGGAAGCCATATCCAGAATGAATGTCAGACATAGCAATGGCATCACCAATAATACCCGGTAATGATGCAACATTTGCGATCTGCTCAATGGATTCCTTTTCAAGATCCTTTTCAAGAGTTTCATCAACATAGATAATGCCCTTTGTATTCATACCGGGCTTGTAATCCTGTGGCACTTCTAATCGGTAAGCATCAAGTCTTCTTAATTTCTCAAGCATGGAGTTTATATTAACTTAAAGATTAGCCTTTAGACTACCTTTTT
>DUZI01000060.1 GCA_013349595.1 Nitrospirota bacterium | reverse complement strand
GTATAAAAATCCTTCACCAGCCCTTCCTACTTGATTTTATTAACTTTTCAATTCTATCGCTGATTTTGGGCTGAAACCTTAAAATAGCGCTTAGGAAGGGCTGTTTCAGGATTTTTATAATCGACAAATTTTATTTATAATTTTTTGATTTATAGATTTAAAACAATGCCTTATGACAAAGCCCAAGAGACTTTTTTTTTATAAGGTGTCGTATAAAAATCCTTCACCAGCCCTTCCTATCTTACTTGCAGATTTTATTAAGCCT
The DNA here is from genome assembly GCA_013349595.1 of Nitrospirota bacterium. Classification (GTDB taxonomy): domain Bacteria; phylum Nitrospirota; class Thermodesulfovibrionia; order Thermodesulfovibrionales; family Dissulfurispiraceae; genus DUZI01. Next base: position 8,396 of record DUZI01000060.1, on the reverse strand, counting down.
TTTAGTGCTATCGCCGATTTTGGGGGTGATTATTCAACCTTGCATAAAATAGTCTTTCTTTTTTAATATTAAAACTTATGTTTGGAATCTTAAATAAGATTTTTGGGACAAAAAATGACCGTGAACTGAAAAGACTAATCACAAAGGTTGAAGAGATAAATGCCTTAGAGCCTTCTATTTCGAGTCTTTCAGACACTGAAATACAGCAAAAGACCAGTTATTTTAAAGAATCACTTGCACAGGGCAAGACCCTTGATGACATCTTGCCAGAGGCATTTGCAGTTTTACGAGAGGCATCAAAAAGGGTTCTTAAAATGAGGCACTTTGATTCTCAGCTGATTGGTGGTATTGCACTTCACGAGGGGAAGATTGCAGAGATGAAGACTGGTGAAGGTAAAACCCTTGTAGCAACCCTACCTGTCTATCTCAATGCCCTTGAAGGTAAGGGTGTCCATGTAGTTACTGTTAATGATTATCTTGCAAGGAGAGACGCCCAATGGATGGGACCACTCTATAACTTTATGGGTTTAAGTGTGGGTGTGATACAACACGACAACTCCTTCTTATTTGATATAAATGTATTCTCACCTGATAAGAGGTTCAATCGTCTTCGTTCCTGTTCAAAGAGAGAGGCTTACTTTGCTGATGTAACCTATGGAACAAATAATGAGTTTGGTTTTGATTATCTTAGAGACAATATGAAATATGACCTCTCTGATTTTGCCCAGAGAGAGCTCAATTATGCCATCGTTGATGAGGTTGATAGCATACTTATTGATGAGGCAAGGACACCCTTAATTATTTCTGGCCCATCGGAAGATTCAACAGACAAGTATTACAAGATAAACAAGATTATCCCCTACTTAAAGATTGAAAGTGATTTCAAGATTGACGAAAAACTCAAAAATGTAATACTCGCTGAGACAGGTAGTGCTAAGGCGGAAAGATTACTTGGTGTTAATAATCTCTATGAGCCTAATAATATTGAATTAGTTCATCATGTATTACAAGCCTTGAGGGCACATTATCTTTTTAAAAAAGATGTTGACTATATGGTAAAAGATGGTGAGGTAATCATCGTTGATGAGTTTACAGGTAGGCTTATGCCGGGCAGAAGATGGAGCGATGGTTTACATCAAGCAATTGAGGCAAAAGAAAATGTCAAAATAGAGAGTGAAAATCAAACCCTCGCCACTATTACCTTTCAGAATTACTTCAGGATGTATAACAAACTTGCCGGTATGACAGGCACTGCAGATACAGAGGCACAGGAGTTTGCCCAAATTTATAACCTTGAAGTTTTGGTAATACCAACAAATAAACCAATGATTCGTATTGATTACCCTGATGTGGTTTATAAGACTGAGAAGGCAAAATATTCCGCAATTATTAATGAGATTGAAGAGTGTAACAAAAAAGGCCAACCTGCACTTGTAGGAACTACTTCCATAGAAAAGTCTGAGATACTTTCAGGACTGTTAAGGAAAAAGGGGATAAAGCACTCTGTCTTAAATGCAAAATACCATGAAAAAGAGGCAGAGATTGTGGCACAGGCAGGCAGATTTGGTGCTGTAACCATTGCTACTAATATGGCAGGCAGGGGAACTGACATTGTGCTTGGTGGTAATCCTGATGGTATAGCGAAGGAGTTTATTGGTGCAAAGGATACTTTTACTAACGAAGAATACCAATCAGCCATAAGTAAAGCAAAGGAGCAATGCGAAAAAGAGAGGGAGCAAGTTCTTTCTGCTGGTGGACTTCATATAATAGGCACGGAGCGACATGAGGCAAGAAGGATTGACAACCAGCTTAGGGGTCGTTCTGGAAGGCAGGGGGATCCTGGTTCATCAAGATTTTATTTATCCCTTGAAGATGATTTGATGAGGATTTTTGGTTCTGACAAGATTAATAGCCTTATGAATGTTTTGAAAATGGATGAAAACATCCCCATTGAAAACAAGATGGTTACAAAGGCAATTGAGAATTCTCAAAAAAGGGTTGAGGCACATAACTTTGACATCAGAAAACACCTCCTTGAATACGATGATGTCATGAATAAGCAGAGGAAAGAGATTTACTCTTTCAGAAAGGAGGTATTGTTAAGCAAATCACTTAAGGAAAGAATTTTTGAAATGGCGCAAGAGCAGATTGAATCCTTTGCATCAGTCTATTGTCCTGAAGACAATCATCATGAAGAATGGGATATTTCAGGGTTAAAAGACTCAATATACGGGACATTTGGTATTGATATTAATATAGATGTTAAATCTATTGATGACTTAATAAATGACATTGTCACAAAGATTAAAGATACCTACGAACAAAAAGAAGCCCTTGCTGGTGAAGAGTTTATGAGATATATTGAGAAGATGCTATTTTTGCAGGTGATTGATACACATTGGAAGAATCATCTTCTTGCCATTGACCATCTTAAAGAGGGTGTAGGACTTAGGGGATATGCCCAGAGAGATCCCCTTGTAGAATATAAGAAAGAAGCCTTTAGCCTTTTTGAAAATCTTTCTGATCGTATATCATCGGAGATACTGTCAAGGCTCTTTAAGATTCAAATTAAGACAGAGACAGAAGAGCAATTACGGGAAAAGAGCAAGCAAAAGATGGTCTTTAACAGGTCAGAAGCAGGACCATCAATCCCCGCCCATAAGGACAAAAAGATAGGCAGAAATGACCCCTGTCCTTGTGGAAGTGGCAAAAAATTTAAAAAGTGCTGTGGTGATAAGTGAGTTAGTCAACTATGTGTTTTAGGCCAAAATCAGCGATAGAACTGAAAACTTAACAAAATCAAGTAGGAATGGATGGCCCAAAAATTGGCGATAGAACTAAAAAGCTTAATAAAAACAGCAAGTAAGATAGTAAGGGCTGTTTCAGGCTTTTTATAATCGACAGATTTTATTTATAATTTTGATTTATACATTTAAAACATTATGACAAAGCCCTAGGAACTTTTTTTATAAGGTGTCGCATAAAAATCCTTCACCAGCCCTTCCTATCGCTATTTTTGGGTGAATAAGCTTTCCTTGCAAACTGCTTTTTGACCGTGATAAAATTCTGATACTTTTTTTAACTATTATGTAAGAAATATTTTTTTGAGAGGAAACTTTATGAAGAATATTGTCTTTTATTTCTTGTTTTTCACACTCTTGTTTTTAAATCCTATTGATGCTATTTCAAGTGAATCAGTGAAGATTGGTCTTAGTTTGTCTCTAACAGGGAAATATTCACCTATGGGCAAGGCTCAAGAACAAGGCTATAGATTATGGGAGGCTGATATAAATAATCAAGGCGGTATTTTAGGTAAAAAGGTTAGTCTAATAATAATTGATGATAAAAGTGAAGTAGAAAGAATCTATGAGATTTATGAAGAACTTATTAATAAACACAAGGTTAATTTCCTCTTTGGACCTTATTCGAGCCCCTTGAGTATGGCAGCTATAAAGGTGTCAAAAAAATATGATTACCCAATTTTCATTGGAGGTGCAGCATCAGATAGTCTATGGGATAATGGTTTTGATGGTGCCTTTGGTGTTCGACCACTTGCGAGTAAATATGCCAATGGTTTTTTAAATATTATGTCAGAGAATAATCTAAAGGAGTCGAGTGTTTTTTATACTGATGATGAGTTTTCTGTAAGTGTAGCAAGGGGAGTAGAAAGATCTTTTGATTTTGTTGGTTTTAAGCTAACAAATTACGAAGGCTTTAAAAAAGGGACAATTGACTTGACTAAATTAGCTCAAAAGGTCAAAGACAAAGGGGGTCAAGTAGTGATTCTTTGTGGACATTTTGATGAATCTGTAAACATGATAAAGGCATTTAATAGTATTAATTATAAACCAAAGGCATTCTATGCCACCGTTGGACCAGCAGCGGCAGATTTTTATAAAATACTTGGCAAAGATGCTGAGTTTGTCTTTACAACAACTTTTTTTGATGAAAGGGTAAATTGGCCAAAGTCAAAAGAATTTATCAGAAAGTATAAAAAACTTTACAAAAAATCTCCTGATTATCAGTCTGCTTTTGCCTATGCTACAGGGCAAATATTTGAGGAAGCTATAAAGACTTCTAACAGTTTTGACAATAAAAAGCTTAAAGAAACCTTACACAATGGACTTAATATTGTTACAATTGTAGGCAACTATATGATTGATAAACAAGGCAGAGTAATATCAAATACTTCAATGATAATTCAGTGGCAAAATGGAAAGATGGAAATTGTGTGGCCCAAAAAACTCAGAACAGCAAAGGAGGTATTAAATTGATTTTACTTAAAATATTACTTATTGTCTTTTGTTGTTTTAACTATGCCCATGCCTTAGAGCCAATCAAGATAGGTGTAAGTTTGTCTTTGACTGGGGATTTTCAGGTATATAGTGATAATCAAAAAAAAGGCTTTCAATTATGGGAAAAGGAGATTAATGAGAGGGGAGGGATTCTTGGTAGGGAGGTAAGGGTAATAATTAAAGACAATCAAAGTGATATTAAAAAGGCTCAAAAAGATTATGAAGAATTTATTTCTAAAGACAAGGTTGATTTTCTATTTGGTCCTTATTCAAGCCTTATAGCAGAAGCAGTATTTCCAATAACAGAGAAATATGACTTTTTGATCCTTTCAACTGGTGCAAGTGCAGATTCAATTTGGGAAAAGGGTTATAGAAATGTTGTTGGCCTTTTACCCGTATCTTCCAAACGGACACTTAGTTTCCTTGAACTCCTTTTAGAAAATGGCATAGATAGTATTGGAATAATCAGTGCTGATGATCCCCATTCTGTTGCTATTGCAAAGGGTAGTAAGTTGAATGCAGAAAGACTGGGACTGAAGGTAGTTACTTTTGAAATATTTCAAAAAGGGACGAGGGATCTGAAGAAATATGCACAAAAGGCAAGGGATAATGAAGTGAAGGCTCTTATAGTTTGTGGACATTTAATTGAAGCCATTGATATGCGTAAGGCTATGAAGTCAATAAACTGGTATCCTACTGCCTACTATGGTTCAGGTGGCGTAGTCTCAAAAAAATATTATGAGACTTTAGGTAATGATGCTAATCTATCTTTTGGTTTTTCATTATTTGAAAAGGCATCTGGTTTACCAGGTGCAAAGGAGTTTTACATAAAATATAAAACCCTTTTTGGTGAAGAGCCTACTTATCATTCAGCCTTTGCCTATTCAGGTGGGCAAATACTTGAAAGTGCTATTACAAAAGTTGGCTCTATAAATAGAAAAAAAGTAAGAGATATGATTTTTTCTATGGATATTATGACTATTAGTGGAAGGTTCTCTGTAGATAAAACAGGTAGAAAGCTTGGGCATCATTCATTTTTAATACAATGGCAAAATCATGAAAAGCAAATAATAAAGCCCGACAGCTTGAAAACCTCAAAGGCTGTATTTAAGAATTGATAAAAATCACGAAGACACTTTTTTTTAGGCTAATTAGCCCAATCTTTGTAGTAACTGTCATCATGATAGTTGCTTTATATTTTTTTAATCTCGAGCCTCTGATTGACATTACAAATCAGAAGATTGATTCAGATTTATTGAGACAAACAGAAGGTATATTTTACATTTGTAGCAAAGCCCTTTCAAGCTTAATTGAAGAAGGAGTATCAGAAAATTTAATCAAAGTGCGGATAAAACAACTGGAAGTATTAGAAGAAATAGAAATAGGCGTAAGGAGGGAGGATTACAAAATAATTATTATCAACTCAGAGGGCAAAATTTTACTACAAGTAGGTTTTCAAGGATTATCAAGCAATAGGGATGTTATCAAATCATTAAATTTAGACCGAGACTATCATATTAAAAAAATCTCTTTTGACCCTTGGCAATGGGAAATTATAATTATTAAAGATAAAGAGATTTACTCTCCTTTCTTTAGGGAGATTTATGTAACATATGTAATAATAGTCCTAATGGTGATACTTTCTTCTTTGCTTTTATACCTATCAATGGTTATGAATATTTACAAGCCAATAAAAGCAATTGTCGATGCCGTAAAAAATGACAAAATTCCTTCTTATAAAGGCATAACTGAATTTGAATTATTATCTGATGCCCTTGTAGAGGCAAATTCAATAAAAATGCATACGATAAATGTCCTTGAAGATATGAACAAAAGGCTTAATGAAAAGACAGAGCAGTTAAATGAACTAAATACCAATTTAGAGAAAAGGGTTCAAGAGGAAATCATGGTTCATCGCAAAAAGGACTCATTGTTATATCACCAATCAAGGCTTGCTGCTATGGGGGAGATGATTAGTGCTATTGCCCATCAATGGCGTCAGCCTCTTAATAACTTAGGACTTATAGTTCAAGACATAAGGGATACATATAATTATGGAATGTTAGATTCAAATTATTTAGATGATATGATTAAAAATACATTTTCTGTTATAGATTTTATGTCAAAAACTATAGATGATTTTATGTGTTTTCTGAGCCCTTCAGATGTAAAAACTGAATTTGACTGCAAAGTTGCTGCCCATGAGACTATAAAGATCTTTTTACCGCAATTTAGGGCAAATAATATAAAAATATCTATAAACTGTTTGTTGCATAATAGGACATTTACTCATTTAGAAGATGTGATTATGTGCGAAGGGATGTTAATCAAAGGAGAAGTTAATCATTATAAGCAGGTATTGATTAATTTATTATCTAATTCAAAGGATGCAATTTTAGAAAATATTAAGAAAGGTAATATTAGAGAGGGTTTTATATCTTTAGATTTTAATAGGGTTGAAGACAAAATAATAATGTCTTTAACTGACAATGGTGGTGGGATTAGTGAAGAGATTATTGATAAAATATTTGACCCATACTTTACCACAAAACAGAACAAAGGTACTGGCATTGGTTTATATATAGCCAAGACGATAATACAGGAGAGGTTTAATGGAGATATAGGTGTAAAAAATATTAAAAATGGCTCAAGGTTTGAAATTGTATTAAATGTTAATGAAGCAGGAGAGATCAAATGATAGAACCTATTTTGTATAAAGACTTGAAAATACTTTATGTTGAAGATGAGGAATCTACAAGAGACATTATTACAAGATTTTTAAGTCGTAGGTTTTCTTACATAACGACCGCAATTGATGGGATAGATGGATTAGTGAAATTTAAAGAAGGTGATTTTGATATTGTAATAACTGATATTAAGATGCCGGGGATGAGTGGTCTTGAAATGTCTCAGGAAATAAAAAGAATAGACAAAGATATGCCTATAATAATTACCTCTGCACATAGTGATTTACCTTTCTTAATAAATGCAATTGAAATAGGGATAGACAACTATGTGTTAAAACCAATTAAGATTGAAAAACTAAATCAGGCAATAATAAAAAGTAGCCAGCAAAAGCTCTTACAACAAAAGGAAAGACACAGCAAGATGTTTGAATATTTAACCTTTATTACCGTAGGGATGGGGCATGATTTTAACAATCTCCTGACTCCTGCCTTAGGATATATTAGTCTAATTAGGTCAATTATTAAAGAAGACTCACTTTTGATTGAATATCTAAATAAGTCTGAAGAAAGTCTGCTTAAATGCAAAGACCTTGTGCAAAGGTTTATGCAGCTGTCTTTTGATATTACTACGGATAGAGAAGAAGTTGATATATGTGCAATGTTAAATGGTATTAATGTCAATTATAATAACAAAGAAATTAAAATCACATATTATTGCTCCGAAAACCCCTTGATTTTAAAGTGTGATAGAAGGCGTCTTTATTATTGTTTTAAAGAAATTGTAAAAAACGCCATTGAGGCAATGTCTAATGAAGGAGAAGTCACCATAAAAGCAGAAATCTATAAACCAGATGAAGTACATGATAAGATCTTAAAGTCTGATAATTATGTGAAGATATCTTTCATTGACACAGGAAAGGGGATGAGCAAAAAACTAATTGATACATTATTTATCCCTTATTTTACTACAAAAAACCTTGATTCAGATAAGGGCAAGGGGTTAAGCCTTGCACTTGTTTATAGCATCATAAAAAGCCATGGAGGGAATATTGAGGTATTTTCAGAAGTTGGCAAGGGGACGACAGTCATTATATACCTACCTTTAAAAAGAAGTTAGGTGTCGTAAATTCGCCCTTTTAAAGCTTATTCGCCGCTTTGTTTACTTATTCCCCTTTTGTCAAGAGCGATAGAGGGGGCCCAAAATCAACGATAGAACTGAGAACTTAACAAAATCGAGTAGGAAGAGTTGGTGAGGAATTTTTATACGACACCTTATAAAAAAAAGTTCCTAGGGCTTTGTCATAAGGCATTGTTTTAAATGTATAAATCAAAATTATAAATAAAATTTGTCGATTATAAAAATCCTGAAACAGCCCTTCCTAAGCGCTATTTTTGGTGTTATTTAAAAATATCT